>JAZLCB010000395.1:0-8729 GCA_045614005.1 Clostridia bacterium | reverse complement strand
AAGGAAAATATAAAGTTCACACACTTTATTCGCTGTAAAAAGTGTAATTGTTTTCAAAAACTCGTTGTATTTTTTGTTATCATGTGATATACTATACTTGAATTATAATGATGGAGGAAGCGGTATTTGTAACCCACACAGCTACAGCACCGTCTGTGGTCTTTGTAATATCAGGGGTGCTGTCATAGAGGGAGTCCTCCGTCAAGGTATATACCTCTGTGCTTCCGTCTTCGTTTATCTTTGCGGCGGTGATATCCGTTGCACCAAGATACTCATTAAGTGTTATAGAATCGGTCTCAAATACGGTGTTTATATCTTCCCATATTACAAAGTTTTCGTGAGCTTCTACAGCGGAGTCTGCTGTTCCGTCGTCCTCTAATACAACAGGCTCTGCAAAGCTTCCATATTCATCCTGCGAAGTGTAAACCAGCTTGAGTCCGTTCTGGATTTCTCTGTTTTCGGTGTCGTCATAGGTATAAAACAGCGTCTTTTTGCCATTTGTATATGACAATTCTGCCTCTGCAGTTGCAATGGTGTCTTTGTATATAAGCGTAGGCAATTTAGCGGCAGGTGACATTCGGAACAAACGAACAGGGGAAGAAGCGGCAAATCCGCTGTCTTGTGTAACATAGCTTCTTGTAAGAAGAGTATCGGTCACTTCGCTCGTGGGCATCGGTATATCGTTCCAGAAGCCATCGGGATCAAGCAAAACTTGTCCGTCAAACAGACTACCTGACCACTTTCCGTCTTTGAATTCTACTCCCGCAATGTTGAACTTGGTTTTTGTGCCCATTCCAAACACCTTAAACGCGGAGTAACAACCCAAATCCAGATTAAACTGCGGGCTGAAGTTGGGATGAAAAGTGTTGTTGAATTCGAAGTTAACTCTTGGGGTAGCATCCAAATACACACCCGAGCCTACTTCCAGCACTCCGACATCGCTTCCGATTCCGCCCGAAGCTGTAAAAGTGATTTGGGGAGAAAACAACCCGTAATACTTGGGGTCTTCCATCATACCTGTTATTTCAAGTTTGCTGTCAATTCCTACAGAAGCGGACAGGCTTCCTACAAGAGGTACGGGAATATATCCCACAAAAGCAACTGAGTTAAAATTCTTTTCAAACACTTCGCTAACTTCCGCATTAAACTCTACAAAACCTGAAAAAGATGGGTTTATGGGATTTAACAAGGGGTATTGAATTTTGCCCACTACCTCTGTTTCCAAGCTCATTGCTTTTAAAAGCTCGTTACTGCCGAAGATCTTTATTTTGTCCTCAACATCTGCAAGAGTAAAGGTAAGTACTCCGTCTGTAACCGATATCAAATCGGGGATATTAAGTATGTTTTCCAGCTTTTTCAGCGGTGAATTTTCTTCGAATTCCACTTCAACCTCAACACCGTCGAGCAGAGGAAGATGAGCCAGGTCTAAAACTCCATCTATAAGCGGAAAAATGCCAAGATTTATATCTATTATGCTTATAGGAAGCACCACCTCAGTGGATACTTCTTTGCCGTCGGGAGTTTTGGCTGTCGCTTTTAATGCAAAGATATCCCCTTCCTTGAAATCTTTTGAGGGATTAAAATCGATCCAATTGTTTACTATGGTATACCCTGTGTTGGTGGTTTTACAAACAAGCTCAATTTTTCCGTCAACATTGTCGCCCCACTCCACATAGGCAAACAGCGACGAAGGTATACCATCGGGCATTTCTTCGGGAAAACTGTCTTCAGACACATATACAAGCTTTGTATAGTTGTCTGTAAGGTTTCTTGTTGAGCCTGCAACCTTCATAAATACATCTGTAAATACAGGTATGTCCGGCTCTTTTATAAGGATGATATATTGCGGAGCATTGTGCAATACTTCTTTCTTTGTTTGTCTGGTTGTGTACTGGCTGTGTGAAACAGTTATATCTACAGTTTCTTTGTCGGAAAGCATTGACCTCATAATTACGGCAGAACCGTTTGTATCTGTAACAAGGTCAAAGCCTTCTATTTTCACAATCGCACCCGCTATGGGTTTTTTGTGTTCGTCGACTACAATAAACTCGCACACAGACTCGGGCTTAGCTCCGACATGCAGGGGCATATATGCCCAAGACTCATTTATTTTAACATTCAATTCCGTTATTGCCTGTGCCTTACCGATTATTTCTGCCCAAAGGGTGTATGAACCGTCGGCATTTGACACAAAGCCGTAGTCTGTCACTTCGGCAGCATCTGTGTCGGCAATCGTCCACTTAGCCTTATCGGGAGAGTATTCTGTCGACACAAAGCGCGCATATGCGGTGATTTTTCCGTCAATTCCCAGAGCGTACATGTTCTTGTCGGTCAAGAATTCGAGCACGGAATTAGTAACAGTAACATAGAGCATTGCTTCCTTACCGTCGGCTGTTGTTGCAACAATGGTGACATTACCCGGCTCTTTACAGGTAACTACGCCGTGCTCTATTGTTGCAACATTTGGATTTGAGGAAATCCATGTGGTTGAAACGTCGTTTGCATTTTCGTTCGGATAATCCTTGTCTATGGCAAAGATATCCCCCGGTCTTACGATTGTTTCGCCTCTTAATAATGCCTGATCGCGATTCGGTTCAAGGCTGTTCACAAGTCTAATCTCTTCGGGATAATTTGTAGCACCTATAAGGCCCGGATATTTATCGAGGTCTTCGTTTAACACTATTTCTTTGTAGTTCGGGCTGTAGTACAAAGGTTCTTTTAAGCTTGTATAAGAGTTTTTGATGCTTTCTCTGTACACCTTGACATTTTCCAGATTAGTGCAACCGCTAAATGCATAGTTTTCAATTGTATTTATACAAGGCGAGAGTGTAACAGCTATAAGAGCTGAACAATTATCAAACGCCTGCGAACCTATATATTCCGCCTTTTTTAAGTGTACGCTTGCAAGGTTTAAAGCATTTGCAAAAGCAGACGCGCCTATAATCCTTGCCTGCGGTGCATCTACCCTTACTACAGCAGTACTGTTAAAGGCGTTATTTCCTATTTTTATTACATTGTCAAGCTGAACAGAGGCAAGAGAACCACATCCGTTAAATGCATTTGCTTCGATTATACTTACATTTTTGAGGTCTATCTGTTTTATGCCGGTGTTTTCAAATGCATTGGCACCAATCATTCGGAGAGAGTCGTTTATTATAACTTCTTCGAGTGAGGAACAATCGGAGAATGCATCGTCACAAACCTTGGTCACATTTTTGCCAAAGGTAACCTTTCTTACGGGAGTATTATTAAAGAGAGAGCCTTTTATTTCTGTAACGGCATCACCTATTACAAGCTCGTATCCACCTTCTTGTGCATCCCGAAAATCCACTTTTACAGCGGAATTTGTGTTCCATACAAGCTTTTCGAGTGAGTCAAGCTCCTCAAACACCTCCATGTCTGTGCCGAAGTGGCTTATGGTAGACGGAACATAAATAACCCTTGCACTTCTGCACTCGGAAAAAGCTCCCGCCTCCAATGTTTCAAGCCCTTCGGGCAGATTGATTTCTTCAAGTGCCGAACGTGAGAAAGCACTTCTGCCTATGGATTTGAGCACAGACGGAAATTCAACATGCCCAAGCGAGGATGTATACATAAATGCATAGTTGCCGATTTCTTCCAATGAAGTAAAGGTGTCTAATCGTTCAAGGCTTTCGCAAGATGAAAAAGCGGACATACCTATTGTCTTTACATTTTGTCCTCCGCTTACGGATTGCATCTTCCAGCATCCATAAAATGCATAGTCACCTATGTGTTCGGTGTTACTGCCTATGTGAACAGATGTAATGTTATTGAGTCCAAGACCCGAATGGGTATCGTCCTTTGAGCCCGAAAACAGTCTGTTAGGTATTCTTTTTATGTTTTCGCCGATTACTACTCTTGTTCCGTCGGCATCGGCACCAAGACTGTAGAAAACGGCTCGCCCTGTTGAAGAATCATCAAGAAGTGCAGACGAAAACAGCACGGATTTTACACCTTTGCAGTTTGCAAATGCCATGTCTCCCACAGCGGAAAGCTGAGGACCTAATACTATTTTTGAAATTTTAATACATCCGTCAAAGGCACTTTCGCCTATTGATACAAGCTTTTCTGCAAAAGGAAGAGATTCTATGCTTTCACATGAGTAAAACGCCTTAACGCCTACTCTCTCAACGGATTTGAATTTTGAGATATCACTTAGCATTTTGCAACTTGCAAAGGCGTTGTCACCTATAGCGGAAACGTTTTTGCCGCCGACAATCTCCTCGAGCGACACACATTCCTCAAAAGCAGATACCCCGATAGATTTAACCGAGTCGCTTAAATGTACTGCTTTGAGATATGGATTTTTGTATGCTATATAATCAGGTATTTTTTCTATTGTATCGCCAAAATATATTGTAAGTCCGTTCGGCGAATTCTGTCCTGTAGTTGTGCCGATTATACTCTTATTAAAAGTGGAGTCCTTTATGTTTGTGTCTATACTGAGTTTCTCCAGAGCCAAAAGACCCGAAAACGGACCGCTTCCGTTAATGACTGTACCTTTTGGAATAACAAGCTCTTTCAATGACGACATTGACATAAAGGCATCATCTATATACTCCAAAGAAGCAGGAAGAGAGAGTTCTTCTACCAAAGTACAATTTGCAAAAGCTCTGTAGCCTATTGTTTTGATGCTGTTTCCCAGAGTTATTTTTGTTACATACGGAGCAAGACTTCCTGTTGTATATCCGCCCAAAGCACCTGCAGGGATGGTTTCTACCGTATCGCCAAAGCTTACCTCAACTCCTGACTCGGTTATGCCAAGCGAGCTGAATACCGAGGAGTTGATATTGGCAAGATTTTTGGAATTCCAGACTATAGTGCGTATATTGCTACAGTCCTCAAATGCCATACTCTCTATTGTGCTGAGGTTAGCACCAAAGCTCACTTTTGTAAGAGCCGAGCATCCTGTAAATGCTTCTGATTTTATGGTTACAACGCTGTCGGGAATTGCTATTTCCTTGAGGGTTACACAGTCACGAAAAGCCCATTTGCCTATTTCGGTAACTGTGTCGGGAAGAACTATCGTTTCAATATCAGCTCCCCAAAATCCGTATGTATTCACAGAGGTAACGGTAATTCCGTCTATTGCAGGAGGAACTATGATATCTTTTTCGTCGCCGTAGTATTGATTAAAATCCAGTGCACCGTCTTGGCTTATTGAAAAATATTCCTCATCGGTGTACATGGACTTAGTCTTTGTTTCTACAACATTGGAAACGCCTTCTCTTATACCGCCCGTAACATTAAGCCTGAAGAAATATGTAGTATCCATGCTGAGATTATCTGCAACCAAATATCCCTCTTCGCTTGTTGAAAAATCACTTACGGAAGCGTTCTGCCAGCCGGTTCCGTCTGAAGAAACCTCGAGATTTATGCTTGTATAATCATCTATCACAGGGAAGGAGAGCTTGACATCGGTACGCCCCACATCGGCAATGCCAAGTGTTTTTACAGGGCCTTTTCCTGTGTCTTCGATGATTGATGTTACAGAAAATCCGTAATAATTTGATGAAGAATCACTTTGCAGCACCAGTTTAAACACATTGCCGTTTACGGTAATTGCCTTGCCTGCAAGCACATCACCCGAATATATACCCACTTCGCTATCATCTCTGTCCAAAATGGTTATGGTGTCGAAGTCTTCTTCGGTACAGGTTTGCTCTGAAAATGTAACCGTAATGGTCTTTGTGCCTTCGCTACCTTTGTATATCCATGTAGCATAAGTATCATCTTCATATGGGTGTGCCGAAGCAAAATCCTCCAAAGATGACACATAAAAGACATCGGAATCCGTGTCGCTTTGTGCACAGACAGTTAGTCCGATTAGCATTGTAATGATAATAAAACATAATGCCGATACAAGTTTTTTCGTCATAAGCCCTCCAAAAACAGCCAAATCTTAAACAAATTGTATCATAGCTTTTTGCTTTATTCAAGTACTTTGAATTTGCATACAAAAAGCCCGCCTGCAATTTTAACAGACGGGCTTTTTTAGCTTTGTATCAGTAATCTGATTACGGCAAAAACTTCTCGTACAAAAGTTTTGTAAACTGGGCGCTTGTAAATGCTGCAAACTTCTGATACTGATCGGACTTTTCTTCGTTTGCATAATCACACACGCTCTTAATGACAAGTGCCTTTGGTTTGGGGCTTACGGAAGCATTTGTCGCATACATCACGGCATAGGATTCCATATCAAGTGCCGCAGTGTTGCTATACTGCGAATGAACCTGTTTTTCTATAACCTCGCTGTTTGCCACAACGGTAGTACCGCATGCCATAGGGCCGATATGTATGTGACATTCGTTCTCTGTGCTTTCCATAGCACGAGCTACCGCTTCGAGCATGGTTTCGTCGGTGTTTATAAAGTGGGGTCTTGGAATAAATCCCAAACCGCCAAAGGTTACATCGCCTCTGTGTTCCGAAACAAATTTGCCCGAAGAGTAATCCCATACAACATTTGGCACAACAATGTCGCCATAGATCTGATCAATATCGTTTTTATATGCAATACCTGCCGCAATGCCAACCATTATTACATACTTAGGCTTGAAGGTGTTAATCATTTTCGTTGTGAGGACACCTGCGGCGGTCATTCCCATCTCGCTTTGTTTTGCTGTTACAACTTTGAGTTTTTCTCCATCGCGTTCAAAAGATGTTTCATAGTATTTTTGGTCGTCACCATCCCGAACAAGCTCTTTCCAATCGTTATACATATAGCGTAGTCCCGCTTCTTCGGTTTGCGTTACGGTGATAAGCGCAACATAGTAATCGAATGTCTTTGTTTCTGCCATAGTCTTAATTTCCTTTTTATGTTTTCTTACCATATTTTTCGTATTATATCATATGTGCATATAAAACACAAGGGCAGAGGATTCCCTCTGCCAAAATTTCTATTCTGCCGTCTCCAGCATATTCTCGATAAATATTCCGTATCCCTTTGTAGGATCATCTACAAAAACATGGGTTACAGCACCGATTATTTTGCCGTTTTGTATTATGGGGCTACCGCTCATTCCCTGCACTATACCGCCTGTCTTTTCTATAAGTCTTTTGTCTGTTACCTCTATGGCAAAGGACTTTGTTTTGTTTTGTCTTAAACGATTTACCGATATTATCTTAACATCAAAAACCTCAGTTTTGTCGTCTGCGCCTACGGTGCATACTATCTTGGCATCGCCCTTTTCTATCTCATCGGACGGAGCCGCAGGAAAAAGAGGATTAGAAGGCAGATACCCAAGCGAAACACCATACACACCGCCCAGGGCATTATCCGTGCCCTCGCCTATAAGCTCCCTTTCGTCAATTGTGCCTATTATTTCGCCGGGAGTGCCTTTTTTGCCTTTTTTTACATCTATTATATCTGCTCTGTAAACGCATGCGCTCGAAAGCGGCACTATTGTACCCGAATCCGATATGCCGTGGCCGAGCGCACCGAATCTTAGTCCGTCCTCGGAAACATAGGTCATAGTACCCACCCCCGCAACGGAGTTTTTTACATATACTCCCATTCTTTTGTGACCGTCGGTGCATTTTTCGGGTTTGGCTTTAAACTGCATTTTCTTGCCTCCGCGCACCACATCCAAGGTGCATATATCCTCGGCATGGTCGCAGATACTAACAAACTCCCCTACCGAAGAGGTCGTATTGCCGTTTATGGCTACTATTACATCGCCTGTTTCGAGTCCTGCCACGGCGGCAGGAGATACACATATGCCGTTTTCGGTTTCAAAATCCGTAAAGCCCGACACCACAAGTCCGCTTGAATACATCATTATGCCCACACACTCACCCGACGGATAGAGCATGGTTTTTGGCATGGTATTTACACTCACCTCACCTGCAGGAAAAAGGTTTAGAGCTTTCAGCTGTACCTTTTCTTTACTTTCGTATTTACTGCCGTTTCCCGCCACCTCTACCAAAGAGTCATGGGCGGTTATGCCCGGCGGAAGAAGAGAATTTATATTTCCTCCCGATATTATCGTGTAGCTGTCGCTTATAAGAAAAAGCGTACAACACAAAAAATATGCAAAAATTATAAGTGTAAATCCCGCCAAAACCGCAAAAGCTATTTTTCGAGATTTCAAATCAAACGCCCTCGAAATTAAGTTTCAAGATTTAATCTTGCCAAAGGAAGGTCTTTTATAAGCGAGAATTGTTTCCAAAATAATGTTGATATTTGGGGATAAAACTTGTATAATGTATGTAAGCTTACTATTTAAGAAAGGAGTTAACGCGAAAAATGAAAAATCCGCTTTTTGTTTCAAGATATTCCGTTTCGCACAGGCGGCGCAAAAAAGAAAACTCCTTTATAACAAAGCTTGTTACCATTACCGCCATTATATCGGCATTTCTTATAACGGTTGCTGTTGTGCTTATAAGCAGTATGCCAAAGGGCGAAGTTATAAAAGCTCTTCGACATACAAGCGAGCCCAAAGAAGAAGTTGTAACCACATATATCTATCCCGAGCCGACCGAGGATATCCGTGCAAAGGCAAACCGCCTGAGAGAAATCCGCTACGAGGACTATCTTACCCATGTGTATGAGCCTCTTGAAGCCGAGATGGACAATGTTTATATATACGACTACTCCAAAAAGTGCTACCTCACCTTTGACGACGGTCCAAGCTCGGTAACACCGCAGATTCTGGATGTACTGGATAAATACCAGGTAACAGCCACATTTTTTGTAACACGTGACCGTG
>JAZLCB010000394.1:0-4740 GCA_045614005.1 Clostridia bacterium | reverse complement strand
ATTTTGAGAGACATATAAACAGGACCAGACGTAAGCTGAGACAAATAGACAAGTAAATATTGATTACAAATAAAAAAGGGACTGTAAATTAATTCAAAAAAATTAATTTACAGTCCCTTGGGGAATAGGAAAAAATGATTCAGAATTGTCAAATCGAGCTCAAAGCAAGGCACTGCCTTGCTTTGAGTGATAACCCGAAGCTGTACAAAGGTACTGCGAGCGGTGAGATTTGGCAATAGCAAAAAGGCATATATTTGAAGAAAAACATCTGGAAACAGATGTTTTTCAACATTTATGACAATTTTAAATAATTTACAAGCTAATTAACACTATATATTCTTTGTTATTCCTGCCTTTTTGCGGTCTGGACTTTTTTTACATTCCCTGATTTTTTGCGTTTTTTATTTAAGCATATACAATGAGGGCAATAAGCTCTACATCTTCTGTTCCTTCGTTTTTGATGGAATGTCCTGTGCCTGCGGGAGTGAGTGTTACGTCTCCTTCTTTTACGGTAGTTTTAACACCGCCGTCGTCATACACTGCTGTACCTTTTATTATGTAGAAAAGTTCGCTATCGGTTTCGTGTACGTGATAGCCGATACCGCAGCCGGGTTTTAATACTATCTTGCCGAATAATCTTCCTTTGTTGTTAAGTTCTTCGGGAGTAACGAAGCTGCTTACTATAACTGTGCCGTCTCCGCCACGCATATTTTCGCGAAGTTCGGTATTAAAATCATTAAAGCTTTTTACCATGAGTACATCTCCTCTTGATTTTTGTTTACTAAAAGTATATAATATTGTAAAGATTTTTGCAAGTGATTTTTAATATTTTCGGGAGAGTAAATTGCCATGGATATGAATTTTTACATGCCTGTTAACATGATCTTCGGCAAGGATTGTATCAAGAATAATATGTCGCTTTTTGCAAAGTACGGCAAAAAGTGCCTTGTTGTAACAGGTAAAAACGGTGCAAAGAAATCGGGTGCGTTAGATGATGTTATAACTGCCCTAAATAGTAATAATATAGAATTTGAAGTATTCGACAAAATAGAACAAAACCCTCTCTACACCACATGCAAAGATGCTTCGGATGTGGCAAAAGAGTTTGGAGCAGAGTTTATAATAGGTATAGGCGGTGGCTCTCCGCTCGATGCAGCAAAGGCTATAGCTGTGCTTTCTGCCTGCAAGGATACTTCTGCCGATGCCCTCTACAACTGCAAATGGGACGGTACTCCCCTGCCGATTATCGCGGTAGGTACAACAGCAGGCACAGGCAGCGAGGTAACACCCGTATCGGTTATTACTACACCTGAGGGACAGAAAAAGAGCTTCCGCGCACCTACAACTTACCCTGCATTAGCATTTGGCGATGCTACATATACAATGTCGCTTTCGCCCGAGTTTACACGCTCGACTGCACTCGATGCACTTAGCCATTGTATGGAAAGCTATTTTAACAAAACCGCAAATGAAATTTCCAAAACATTTGCACTAAGAGGTGTGGCAATTCTACTTGAAATGCTTACTAAAACCGCAAACTGCGAAAGCACTCCCCTCACCTTTGACGATAGAGAAAAGCTCTACTGTGCATCGCTTTACGGCGGTCTTGCCATTGGTGTAACAGGTACTGCATTTCCTCATGCACTCGGATACTTCCTTTCCGAAAGCCACGGCATATGCCACGGTAATGCCTGTGCAGTTTACCTTGAAGAATTTACCGAGCACAATATAATTAATGCCCCTAATGAAGCAGAAAGCTTCTTTAAAGCACTCGGTACCGATAAAGACAGATTATTGGAATTAATAAAAATAAACCTCCCTGAAATTGAGGTTACAATTTCGGACGAAGAATTTAACGAGCTTGCACAAAGATTTGAAAACAACAAAAGCCTTGTAAAAAGCCTTGGAAATGTTGGCAGAAGCTTTGCAGAAGAAATTTTGAAGAAAAAGTTTATGTAGTTTATAATAAACACAAAAAACTCCATCCGTTGCGGATGGAGTTTTTTGATTTATGTGTGTTTAAAGTTTTTCAAATACCATAGTGGCCTGAATACGGTCACCACCGGCAAAGCCCTTACTTCCGCCGGTTGCAGTAGAGATTGTATGCAAGCGATAACCCTTACTTGCCTGCTCATTGATTACGCTTTCCAATTCTGTAAGATTACCGGAGCCTGTTCCCCAAAACTTTTCCTTCAATGTTACCTGCAAAACAACATACTGCAAATCTTGACCGGATGCACCGGAAAAAGAAGATGAATCCAAACCAAATGACATAATTAATCCCTCCAAAATTTTTGTTTATTTGTAAAATAATGACACCTTGATTATATTCCACTCTAAATTGCTTGTCAATAACAATATAGAAATAAATGCAATAAAAAGGTCACCCAAAGGGGCCTCATATAAGCAGTAAAATAATTTTACATAGGTAATGCTGTCTCCTGCAATTTCTTTACGATTTCCTCAACGACCTCTGTAGTTGATGCATTGCCGTCAAAATTGACATCCGAATCGTTCTGTTAATTTGGCAAAACACTTATTTTGTGCCTGCTAAAGCGGAATGATGTGGACACAAACAAAAAAGACATCCTTTTGAATGTCTTTTTGGATGATAACTCTTCGATATTATGATTAAATACATACACCGTTAGCTGTTTCTATGGCGCATCTGGCGAGCTCTAATGTAGGATCGCAACCGGGATAACTAAGCTTATACATATCCATTGCAAGCGGAAGTTCTGTACAGCCTAATATTAATGTTTCTGCCCCCATATCAAAAAGTCTGTTAATAACCTTTTTCATATCTGTAACGTCATAATCTTTGTTTCCTGCTTTGACTCCGCTATATATAACATCCATTACAACTGCTTGTTCTTTTTTATTTGGCTTTATTAATTCCAGACCGGCGTTTTCAAACACTTTCTGATATATTCTGCTTTTAATTGTGCCTTCCGTTGCAAGAAGCCCCGCCTTTTTTATTCCTTTTTTTAAAATGGCATTACATGTAATTTCAATCATATTAAGAACAGGAATATTCACTGCACTTTGCACCTGTGGGTAAAAATAGTGCGCGGTATTACATGGCATTACAAGAATGTCTGCACCCATTGCCCATAAGGTTACGGCGCTTTTTACAAGTTGCGGAACAGGATTTGTGTTCTTTTCTATTATATAAGATGTTCTATCGGGAATATTTGTATTATTATCAATTAAAACTCTTATATGCTCCTGATCGGTATTAGCTTTGGTATTCATAACAATTTTTTTAAAAAGATCCGCAGTTGCCAGCGGTCCCATACCACCTATTATACCTATAGTTTTCTTATCCATCCGAATTATTCTCCCGTTTATTTTCGATTACCACTTGATTTTAACACCAAAAAGCAATATAATCAAATATATATATTTGTATATTAATTATAACTTTTTATTATAGGTGATGGTATGTTTAAAAAAATGGATTATGTTTATATGATATACAAAGAAAAAAGCTTTACAAAAGCTGCAGAAAAATTATATATTTCTCAACCATGTCTGAGCACAGCCATCAAAAAGCTCGAAGACGAAATAGGTCAACCTCTTTTCGAAAGAAGATATTCTTCGGTAAAACCCACAAAAATAGGTCTTGAATATATACAAGCTACAGAAAAAATCTTAGAAATCCAACAAGATTTTGAGTCTAAATTAAAAGATTTGAACATTTTGGAATATGGAAAAATCAACATCGGCGGAACAAACTACGTTACCTCATACATTCTTCCTCACATAATAAGCGAATTTTCAAGGCTTTATCCAAAAATAGAAATAAATCTCGTAGAAGCAAAATCAGTAGAACTCGAAAAGATGCTCGACAACGAAGACATTGATCTTTTAATAGACAGTTTCGACAGTGCAAGCCCTACACAAGAGTGTTTTCCGCTTTTGGAAGAAAAAATAATGATTGCCGTTCCAAAAAGCTTCAAATGCAACAAAGGATTGGAAAATTACCAAATAAACACCGAAAATATTTCATCCGACTTAGACAAAAGTCCTGTTTCAATAAAACACTTCCGTCAAGAAAAATTTATCTTGCTGAAAAGCGGTAACAATATGTACAAACACGCAAATAACATTTTTCATAAGGCAGGAATTACACCAGACATAAGCTTTAAGCTTGATCAGCTTAGTACATCTTACAGTCTTGCAGCCTCCGAATGCGGAATATGCTTTATAACCGATACAGTATTTAAATATCATAAATACACCGACGATATATTTGTATATAATTTGAAAGAATGTGCAAAAAGAATGTTGTATGTAGTTAAAAAGAAAAATAGATTTTGTTCACATGCTATGAATAAATTTATAGAGCTGTCAAAACAATGTATTAAATAGATGCTCATAAAAAAGACTTATCAAAAGTCTCGAAAAAATTGACAGAAGCCTTGAGAAGAAATTTTGAAGAAAAAATTTATGCAGGTTATAGAATAGCAAAACTCCATCCACAAAACGGATGGAGTTTTATTTCTTGGTCAATGTTTTAAGTCTTTGAGACTTGCGAGATGAAAGCGAGCACTTGTGCGATGCTTGAATCCGTTTTCGCGACAGCGAAAAAAGATCGGCTCTATAATAAATGTTGGGGTGTCCAACAAATAGAGCTCAAGAAAATTTAAAGAAATAAATAAAAAGAGAGCATATTTGTTCAAAATCCGTTATAATGGAATTGTCGAGAAACCATAAGCGGAGGAACGAAATATGCTC
>JAZLCB010000393.1:0-7570 GCA_045614005.1 Clostridia bacterium | reverse complement strand
CCTACCATGGAGAGAACATTGGGCACATTTTTGCGGATTTCTTTACCCGAAGAAAACCTCCCCGTTAACTTTGCAACTGCTTGTGTGCTTGCACTCTACAATGCACCGAGTGCAGATGTTGTGTTAAACGAGGAAGACGGTTCCTTCAACTACGAAGGCGAGCTTGGTCTTGACACAATAGATGTGGATGATGTTAACCTCTATGAACAGATATATGCCGAGGCAATCAACGATGAGGGTAAGGCACTTGTTCTCTCCGCAGTTAAGAAAGCTAAAACAAAGGCAGAATTTATAGAAATCTTCTGTGAAGAAACACTTCTTAAAGCTCTCTCCAACAGCGTGTACAACGGTACTGCTTTTGTGGAAGAAATCCTCACCGCGGCAAACTTAGCCAAAGTTGGTGTGGATGCAGATGAATATCTCGATTCCGACGATAAAGAAGAATATGCAGAGGATATAGCACACGAAGTTCTTACACTTGAAGAACTCGAAGAAATCCTCACAGAAGAAAAGGGTTCATCCGGTGGCGGTTCCGGCGGTGGCTACGGCGGTGGCGGCGGTTCTTCCTCCAAAAAGCCCTCCGAACCCGAAGTTAAAGGCCCCACAGTTGCAATCGAAACAGGCAAAGAGGAAGTAAAGGAAAATGTAGCTTTCGCTGACCTTACAGAAAGCCACTGGGCATATGCAAACATTCAGTTCCTTGCAAAGCTTGGTGTATTCTCCGGCGATGACATGGGCAACTTCAATCCCGATAAGGCAGTAAAGAGAGAAGAATTCGTTAAGATTCTTGTAGAAGCATTTGACCTTGCAGGTACAACAAACACAGCCTTCTCCGATGTTGCAGGCGGTGCATGGTACGAAAACTACATTGGTATAGCTGTAGCAAACGGCATAATAAATGGCAAAGGCGACGGCTCCTTTGGTATAGGTCAGGTTGTAACGCGTGAAGATATGTGTGTAATGATAGCAAGAGTTCTCGGCATGGGCGAGGGTACAGACACCACCGTTACATTCACAGACACAGATGCTATTGCTCCTTATGCACAGGATTCC
This sequence comes from Clostridia bacterium, assembly GCA_045614005.1. Classification (GTDB taxonomy): domain Bacteria; phylum Bacillota; class Clostridia; order UMGS1810; family UMGS1810; genus RGIG8748. The sequence goes on along the minus strand of JAZLCB010000393.1, from coordinate 6,517 downwards.
GTAGGCTACTTAAGCCTTCTCGGTATGGTAAACGGAATGCCCGACGGCTCCTTCCAGCCCAAGGTATCCTGCACAAGAGCTCAGGTTGCAAGAGTTATATCGGATATAATAAACTATAATGTAATGGAGGTAAACGGTAAATGATAAAGAGACTAACATCCCTTGCATTAATACTGTGCCTTATGCTCACTATGATACCTGCATTTTCGGTTTTTGCAGGTGTAAGTGAAGACATGGCAAGCCAGACAGAAATTGAAGAACTTTTTAAAAGTCTTGGTATAATAGACGGAACATATTCTGCTTCCGCCGAAATTACCCGTGCGGAATTTGCAACAGTAATTGCAAAAACAGCAAAACTTATAGACACAGATTCCACAGACGAGTGGAAAGAAGAAAACTTCGGTGATGCTCCTGTTGGAACAGTAATTCCCGAGGTATCCGCATTCAGCGATGTTGACCCTGCAAACGAGCACTATAAGGCAATAGTTGCAGTAGGCACTGCAGGCTACATGAACGGTGTTGGCGAAGGACTTTTTGCTCCCGACCACAAGCTTGTTACTTCCGAAGCGGTTAAGGTAGTTGTAGATATGCTCGGCTACAACAGCTTTGCTTCTTCAAACGGCGGTTATCCCAAGGGCTACCTTGCTACTGCCAACAGATTAAAGCTTCTTTCAGGCGTGGGCAGCAACTTCAACAACCTTATAACTCAGGAGGATATAATCACAATTCTCTACAATGCAATGGACGTTGCAGTAAGCGAGTTTGACGGTATAGAAGAAGGCTTTGCCGTAACAAAGCCCGGCGAAGTAAGCTTCATGCGCGATGTTATGAAGATAGACAAGGTAGAAGGTCAGATTACCGACAACGGTATCACCGCACTTAAGTCTGCTTCCAAGATAAGCCCCAAATACATGATGGTAGGCGAAACCAAGCTTTTGTACACACCCGCTTCTGAGAAATTCCGTTCTCTCATAGGCAGAGAGGTTACTGCATACTATGATGTATCAAACGAAGCTTATCCCAAGCTTATACATGTAATAGCAGATGACGAAGCTACAGTTATAGATGCTAAGGACTTTGTTTCCTATTCTTCGGGTACCATTAAGTACTACACAGGCACAAAGACCAAGAGCATAAATGTAGGCAGGAAGGCGTCCATGATATACAACGGTGCATATGTCAAGACATATTCCGCATCCGACTTTGATATTGAAGACGGAAGCATAACCGTTATAGAGTCCGACAACGGTAATGTTATAGTAGTAGAAGATTACAAGAACGTTCTCGTGTCCATGGTTTCCAAGGAAAACGGTTCCGTATACAATAAGCTTTCCTTTGCTCCCCTTGGCGAGGAAATCAAGATAATCAACCTTCTCGATGACGAGGATTTTGTAGTTGTGGATATCTATTCCGAAGACGGCAAAGCGCTCGACATAGCTGATATAAGCGTAAACGATGTACTTAGCATAATGAAGTCCAAAAACGGCGAATATGCCAAGGCTATAGTATGCTCCGATGTGCTCAGCGCAACAACTATCTACTCCTTCGATGGCGAAAAGTACGAAATAGACGGTGGCGAAATCGAAGCTGCCGAAGCTTTCACTAAAGCTACAAACAAGGAAAATATAGATTACAACAATGCATACGATATCCATCTTAATGCATTCGGCAAGATGGTATGGGCTGCAAGCGCAGGTGCAAAGGCAAACGAAAAGGTTGCTATTCTCTTAAAGCTCGGCGGCAACTCCGCTTCCGGCTTTGATGATGTACACGCTGTAAGAACCTATACCGAGGACGGTAAGATAACCGATTTTGTATTAAACGACAAAATCACCTTAAACGGCGAAAGAGTAAAGGCAGAGGACTCCCTTACTGAGCTTAATGCAAATATTGCAAGACCCGTACTCTACACATCAAAGGACGGCGTTATAACAAGCATTACCACACCTGCTCCTTACGGAACAGATGCTTCCGATGACAAGAGAGGCTGGTACAAGGTAACACACGATATAGAATTCTACGAAAAAGGCAACATGACCGACAGCGAATGGAATTCATATGTATGGAGTCACTACTATATCTACTCCAACGCAGGTAACGGTGCGGCTTATACCATAAGAACAGACGGTAGCCAGACAGGTCCCCGTGCTTCTATACTTACACACAGCGATGCTACAAAATTCTATTCTGTACCTACAAGTCCCGATGATTTTGATACAGACAAGTACTTTAGCTTAGTAACTAAGCCATCTTTCCCCGAAAACAGCTACTTCGCAATAGAAGGTTACTCCAGAATTGCCAAGAACCCCTGTCCCGAAGTTATGGTTCAGAGAAAGAACGCAAAGGGTAGCGGTACTCCCGGCGAAAGCAGTGCATTCCTTGTTACCAAGGTTAAGACAGGCTTGAATTCCGATGAAGAAGAGGTTACAATCCTCGAAGGCTACGACTTAAAGCAGAACAGCGCAAAGAAGGTATCTCTTAAGGTAAATGTAGATGCTATAATGCTCGATGAAGACAACTCCGAAATCGACACAACCAAGAGCGCAGAAGAAGTAGGCCCCAGAACCTACAAGGAACTCGAAGCAGGCGATATGCTTCGTTACAGTACAAATGCCATGGGCGAAGTAAACACCATGAGAATATCCTTCGACTACGATAACGGCAAGAGCTACGACAGAGACGGCGGATACCATACAGCATCCTACGGTGCAGTAATGAGTGTAACAGCCAATGCGATGAAGGTTGTAACAGGCGATATTGCTCCCGAGGACTTCGATTACAGCAAGATTGAACATGTAGCATCCACAAGAGTATATCCTCTTACAGCTACATCTGTAGTATTTATTGCAGAGCGTTCTCCCAGAGGTGAGCTCACATTCCGTCAGGCTACAGCATCCGACATCGTAACATACGAGAGCACACTTGTTCCCGGCGAATACGACATGGCGGCAACCGTTGCTCACTGGTTCGGTGGCTTCCTCGCAACTGTTATATACAGATAATGAAAGGTGAGAAATAATATGAAAAAATTAGTTGCATTATTTATTGCATTGCTTATGATTTTTTCTGCTATTCCTACCTTTGCATCGGAGTCAGCTATAGACATATACGTGTCTGTAACCTCCGGCAGCGACAGCGCTGTGGGAAGTCTGGAATTCCCCTTAAAGACGATAAACGCAGGCCTTTCCCTTGCCAAGGAACACCTTGCTAAGGGAAATGCCGTAAACCTTATCTTAAGGGGCGGAACATACAGAGTAAGCGATGTAACAACCATTGATGCTTCATATTCGGGCGTGTCGGCAGATAAGCCTTTTACCATAAAGGGCTATGAGGGCGAAAAGGCAGTATTCAAAGCCTCCACCGTTATAGATGTAAGCGGTGCTACCCCCGTAACCGACGAAAAGGTAAGAGAAAGGCTCTATGAGGATGTAAGAGATAAGCTCATAGTAGTAGACCTTGGCGCGCAGGGTATAGATGCAGGACATATATTTAATTCCACCAATGTAAACAATAACTATCAGTTAAATCAGAATACCGAAGGTAACTTCTTAAAGGCATCCGAATACAACTGTGTGTATGTAAACGGACAGGAGCAGTCTCTTGCACGCTGGCCCAACGACCGTCACTATGCACGCTGGACAAAGGCGTTAAATGACAACACCTTCTATTACGAAGATGCCGAGCCTTCCAGATGGACACAGGCAAAGGATTACTGGTTTGCAGGATTCCCTACTTATGACTATTCATTCTCCAGAATGAGCATAAAAGAGGTAGATCCCGAAGAAAAGACAATAAAGCTTATAAACAACCCCGTTGGTGTTCTTACAAGCTACATGACAAGACGTTGGGCGGCATACAACCTTCTCGAAGAGCTCGATATCCCCGGTGAGTTCTATATAGACAAAGAGACAATGCTTCTCTACTTCTATCCTCCGTATTCCTTAAAGGATGCTACGGTAGAGCTCTCCATAGCAGAAACTCCCGCGTTTCTTGTAGAAGGCGCAAAGAACATCACATTTGAAAATCTTTATTTCGACCAGTTCAGAGGTAACGGCCTCTTTGCAAGAAATGTAGACAATGTGGATGTTATAAGATGTAACTTCAGTAATATTGGTGTAAACGGTTACAGAATCGCAGGCGGTGTACCTGCCGAGACAGGACAGAATCACTGGAACAAGCAGAACAAAGATGCTTCCTACAACTGTGATGTAATAGGCTGTAACTTCTACAACATGGGTATGGCTGCCATCGACGTAGCCGGCGGTAACATAGATACACTCACTCCCTCGGGCGGTGTTATAGAAGATAACTTTATAAACCGCGTAGCTCAGAAGAGTATGTGGGAGGCAATATCCGTAAGAGGTATGGGCTGGACCGTTCGCAACAACAACGTAAATAACGGTGCAGGTAACGGTATCCGTCCCTGGGGTTCGGAACATCTTATTGAGTACAACGAAATTGCCAACTTTACCAGAGAAAACGATGACTGCGCAGTTGTATACTGGGGCGGAAGTATGATTCTCCGTGGTACACAGGCAAACTACAACTACTTCCACGATTTATCCTCCATTGAGCCCATGGTATATAACGCCAAGGTTGCTCTTTACTGGGATGATGCGCAGAGTGGTTGCTCGGCTCAGGGTAACATATTCATGGGTACCAAGACAGCGTTCAACTCCAATGGTGCAGGTGCTACTCTCCACCGCTGGAACCTTGCTATAGACGTTACAAACCCTGTTAACCTCATTGACCATCAGCACAGAACAAACGAAACTATAACCATGAGTACCTACTATCCTCTTGAGGAAACACGCGCCAACCTGCCCTACAAGGATTTATACTACAAGAGATATCCTACACTCGAGCAGGAATTAAACGGCGTTAACCCCAAGAAGTTTACCAAGGTATACGAAAATGCCGCTTTCAGAACAGGTCCTTTCAGAATCGGTAAGCAGGAACAGCAGTTCTCCTATATTGCGGATAACTATGTATACGATAATCTCGATATGTTCGTAGATCCCGAAAATCACGACTGGAGACTCAAGGCAGATAGTGAACTTGCGCTTAAGATTCCTAATCTTATAAACGAAAACAACTTCTCCATGGATAGAATAGGTCTTAAGACCAAGAGAACACTCGACGCAACCACATCTCCCTTTAAGATGCTCTTCCCCCGTAATGGTGCGGATGCTGTGTCTGTAACAGACCACGAGTTTGTATGGGAAAATGCCTACGGCGCTACTCAGTATCGTCTTACCGTGGCAAAGGATATCAACTTTACCGATGTGGTTTATGATGAAGTGGTTTACCATTGCTCCAAGACACTCGATTGCCTCGAAAAGGGTACTACCTACTACTGGAAGGTAGAGGCTCAGAACTCCTCCAAGGAATTCAGAACTCCCTGGCAGTCCGAGAGCGGTGTATGGGCGTTCAGAACGGCCATAAAGGAAGAACTCGATACATACAGTGCATCCCTTGCTGTATCTTCTGCACTTAAGAGAGCAGACCGCATAAGAGAGGGCGAAGTGGCAGGTGACTACAAGATAGGCACTAAGGATAAGCTCTATCAGTATGCAAATCTTCTTAACTTCTTTGCAAACGGCAAGCTCGCTTCCCTTACACAGGCTAAGCTCGATGCATATGCCGAGCTTGTTTCGGGCTATCTTTCCAACCCCGATCTTATAAACGCAGGCTATATGGATCTTTCCACACACTTTATCCCCCACGAGTGGGATGGTGATTTAACCGTAACAAATGACTATGTATTAATCGAAAACGACGAGTACAAGAATCACTTTGTAGGTACAAACAGCCTTGATGCTACCACAGGTAACGTAGTATACTGCTTCGATGCCGAGGTAGAGCTTCCTACGGAAGACGGGGCATGGATGAGTCTTGGACTCAGTATGTACAATGACCGTAACCAGTACACAAGTGTAAACATGGGTTACTACATAGTATTAAAGCACAATCTCATAGAGCTTCAGAGAGTAACAGGAAGTGCAAACCAGATTATAGCTACCTCCGACTATCAGGTGGTAGACGGCAAGCGCCACAGCTTCCGATTCGGCAGAGTTAAGCTTGATACAGGTAACTACATCACAATATATATAGACGATAAGCCTATATTTATCTATCCCGATGTAGACGGAACAGAGCTTTCCAGCTCCAACCAGTTTGTAACCTGTATCTACCATGCAGATACAAGAGTTAAGTACCTGCCCTATAGCGGTACTCTTCCTGATAATGCCGCATTCGAAGCACACAAGGTAGAAGGTCTCAAGGCTTCTGTAAAGGCTATTTACGACATATATGCAAAGGAATTTACAGACTATGCCATAGTAAATATTAATTCCAAGAGGATTATGACAGACAAGGGCCTTTACGAAATCAGCGCCGCTCCCGTGGCAAATGATGCAAACGAAGTGTTTGTAACAGCCGATGCATTTGAAAAGATGTTTGCAAGTACCGTAGCTATGGGTACTACCTCCGCTACCGTAACACTTGACGGCAATAC
>JAZLCB010000392.1:0-2713 GCA_045614005.1 Clostridia bacterium | reverse complement strand
ACGTCCCCATTGGTTTTTAAAATGGTTTGTTATCTCTTTAAACAATTATATATAACATTTTTGAGTCTGGGCTGATAATATGTTTCCTGAGGATTCAAGAGGTGGTGTGTATAGAACACGGCAAGTTCAAGGTCGGTATCTGCAAGGAAGGTTGCACCTGCAGCGCCACCCCAGCCAAACTCACCTACCGAGCCTAAAGAACCGCTTTTTGCCCTATCTATCATGGTGCGAACGCCAAGACCGTAGCCATAGCCTGCAAGCTGTGACCAGTTGAGATAAGGCATCAGCTCTTCTGTAATCTGATTTGTCTTCATAAGTTCAACAGTACCCTCAGAAAGGATTCTTTCGCCGTTAGTACCGATACCGCCAAGTGACATTGCGTTTGCAAACTTCATGTAGTCATCGAGCGAAGTGGTAATACCTGCACCGCCACTATCAAACTCAGCACCGAGCACATGGCTTACGCCCTTGCCCTCTTCTACAATCTTACCGCCAACGGATTTCAGTTCTCCACTCTGGAGCTTTACTATATCGGTGTTTTCGCCGTCTACGAATCTATAGAGCTTGTTTACTCTGTCTATTACATCGTCGTTGTGGTAGTATGAGTCATTCATGCCGAGCGGTTCAAATACATTTTTCTTAACATAGTCTCTGAACTTCATGCCCGATATTGCTTCTATAGCCGCACCCAATATATCGTGGCAAATGCTGTATTGCCACTTTGTACCCGGTTCAAAGTGAAGCGGGTCGGATGCTACACACTTAGCTACGGTAAGGGTATCCATCTTGCCGCCCGTTATCTCCCTTGCCTTTTTGAATCCGAGGGAATCGAATGAATATATAAACCCAGCTGTCATGGTAAGAAGATTTCGCATGGTTATGGGGTTTTTGGCTTCTCTTATATCGTCGCCCTCTTTTACATACATCTTCTTGTATTCGGGTATATACTCATAGAGGGGATCGTCTAAAAGAAACATTCCCTTTTCATAAAGCTGAAGTGCCGCAGTTACCGTAATAGGCTTTGAGCACGAATAGATATTAAAAAGTCCCTCACCTGTCATGGGCACTTGGTTTTCCAAATCCGAGTAGCCCGAATTATATCGGAAAATCTCTTTACCGCCCTGAGCTATTCTTATGCAGTTGCCGGGGATTCTCCACGAGGTAAGGTGATCCATAAATTCCTTTAAAGGTTCAAAATTCATAATATACACTCCTTATTTTATTCGTACATTATCAGCACCAAGCAAATCCCAAAGTTCTGTGATGAGCTTATTTGTAAGGCTGACACCATGGTTTTTGTCTGTCATAATACGCTGTGCGGTATCTTCGAAGTAGAGGCATACCGTATTTTCGCCCTTGTGCTTTGCAAGGATATCCTTTACTTCGTCCATACTGCTTCTGTCTGCAAGACGAAGATACAAGGTGTTATCACCTCTTAAGCTAAGCTCATCTGCCCTTACTGCAGATATGAGCGCAAGGCTTATGTCGTCGCCCCTTTTCTTAACCGAGGCAGTAATACAAAGCACACTACCCTCCGTAAGATATGCACGGTATTTATTGTAGGTGTTTTCAAACGCGGTAACTTCTACCGTGTCGTAATAGTCTGAAAAACTCATTGTACAGAGAAAAATGCCCGACTTGGTTCTGGAAGTATTTACGCGCGATACAACGGCACAGAGGTTTATCTTTTTGCCCTCCTCTACTTCGCCCTCGTTTATGGCGTATGCCTGTGTATCGGAAAACATAGCTGCCGTAAGCGCATACTGTGTCATGGGGTTTCCGCTAAGATACATACCTGCAAGGTCGCTCTCGAATGCATAACGCTCCGAAGAGGTAAAGTCTTCTGCTTCGTCTACGGAAAGCTCCTTCATGGCAAACTCCTCGGGTTCTATACCGAAAAAGCTCACCTGATCTGCCGAACGGGCAAACTTGTCCTTTACTACGGAGTCGAGCATGGTTTCGTAATTTAAAAGAAGTACCCTGCGATTTGGGAATATATTGTCAAAAGCTCCGCACTTTATGAGAACTTCTATACAACGCTTGTTTATATCATAGGTCGACATACGGTTTATGAAATCGGCAAAGGATTTGAAAAGACCGCCTTTCTCCCTCTCTTCTGCTATGGAATCAGGAAAATGCATACCCACATTTTTGAGTGCGGAAAGTCCGAAACGGATATTCCTGCCCTCAGGTGTAAAGAGTGCATAACTCCTGTTTACATCGGGCGGAAGAAGTCGTATTCCGTAGCGTGCAAAATCCGTAACGTACTTAAATGTCTTGTGTGAGTTGCCAAGTAGGCTTACAAGAAGTGACACAAGGTACTCTGTGGGGTAATTTGCCTTGAGATATGCTGTCTGATATGCCACCCTTGCATAACAGGCGGCATGGGATTTATTGAAAGCATAGTTTGCAAAATCCGAAAGCAGGTCGAATATCCTGTTGGCGGTGGCATCATCTATACCGTTTCGCCTTGTACCTGCCACTTCTATAGTGCCATCGGGCAAGGTGATACCGTTTATAAATACCTCGCGTTCCTTTTCCATCTGCTCGGTATCCAGGAACGCGTCCCCGTGGTCCACCCGGCCCTGTTTCCTTACGGCTCCGCTGAGAAACAGCATGGCTTCGGACAGGGTGGTCTTGCCCGCGTCCACATGGGCCGCCAGTCCGACGGTCAGGCTGTCCGCCACAGCTGTTTCCCTCCTTTGCGCCATTC
>JAZLCB010000391.1:0-4844 GCA_045614005.1 Clostridia bacterium | reverse complement strand
AAACAAAAAAGCTCCGAGGATAATCAATCTGATTACAAAATGCATATTCGGGAACGTACCTTGACAAGCTGTATTGAAACCCATGGATATACAGAAAAAAACGGAGTATGTAAGTATGGTAAAAAGTCTTTGAGAAAGCCTCCCTTTTGTTGTTGCAAAAAAGAAAACATACTGCAAAACAAAAGCCGAAACAAACACCGTCAGAAACTTTAAACCGATATCTTTTATTACAAACTCTCCAAAGCACCAAAGAATGCCCTGCAATATGAGCCAAATGCCCCAGATGGCAGTTGTTGTCTTTTTGGTGTATTTTAATTTGGATGAGTATATGCCCGAAACGGCATGTGCTATAAGAATAATAAACAGTTCTATTAAGACTGATATTTTTGCCAAGTTTACTCCTCCTGTCCTTCATACTGTAAAAGCCAGAATGCTTCTTTTATTTCGCTATGTGCACCTCGCGGAAGAGGTAATTTTTCGTTATTATTAAAACACACTTCGCCCGTTGATACACTTTTTACTTTGTTGAGGTTTATTATATAGGAGCTTCCGCCACGGACAAAGCCTCCGTGCTGTGACAACTGCTCAAAAAGCTCCGAAACCGTCATTCTTGAACGAACTTGTCCACCGCTTACAAAATTAACATACTGATAGTGTGAGCGGGACTCTGTATAAAGAATGTTGGTTATATTGATATTCTCGATTCCGTTTTCTGTTTTTAGCATTATGAACTTAGTGCCGAGCTTTTCGGCTTTTTCGGTAGCTACATCCATTGCTTCGTAAAACTTTTGGGGATTTAATGGTTTTATAAGATAGCGAAGTGTGTCCGATTCCAGACTTTCGGGAGCGTGCTCTATTGATGTTGTTAAAAACACTATGGGACTTTCTATTCCCTTTGCCCTGATTTCTTTTGCAAGGGCTGTGCCCATTTCGTCACCTATGTACACATCGAGAATGAATATATCAAATACTTCTCCGTTATCGATGCTGTTTATAACAGAATGCGCAGTGGAAAACCGAGTAGATTCAAGAGCCTGTTTTCCGCTGCTACGGGCATACTTTTTTATATAGGAAGAAACCTCGTCCAGAATTTTTGCTTCGTCATCGCATATAGCTATTCTCAATGTGTTCACCTTACTTTCGTATCTTATCTTAAATATGATTTTATCTTAAAAGATACACTTTGTCAATAAAGACAAATCACCCCGAAACCAAATCGGTTTCGGGGTGATTATTATCACAAAATATTAAAATCAGAATAATATAATTATAAACTGTGAAACAAGAACAACTGCAATAAGTGCAATAGGATATGTTGCGGCATATGCTGCAGCAACATCTTCTGTACCGGACACGCCGATGAGTGTTCCGAGTGCGGGAGTACTTGTCATACCGCCTGTAATAGAACCTAAGTTGTTAAGAAGGCTGAGCTTAAGAACATACTTAGCAAATACATAACCGATTATAAGCGGGAATATTGTCATTACAATACCGTAAACAAAGTACATGGGGTCGAAGTTTGCTACGAACTCTGCGCCACCGGGAATACCTGCACCTACGAGGAAGAGTACAAGACCTAATTCTCTAAAGAGCTTAAGTGTGCTCTGTCCGGGCATGATGTTTACCTTGCCTATTCTTCCGAAGTGACCGAAGATTAAGCTCATAAGGAGGCATCCGCCTGTTGTTGTAAGAGAGAAGCATGTGCCGTCAAGACCTGCAGAAGATAAAGGAATCTTGATCTGACCTACTATAGTACCGAGTATTGCGGCAAGAGAGAATCCGAAGATACCCATGTGGTCGATTTCGAGAAGCTTTGTAATCTTCTTTTTGCTCTCTTCTTCTGTCTTTATAACGAGTTTTGCTCTTTCTTCTTCCATATTGGCTTTGGTAAGCTTGGGTATAATCTGAACAAAAAGAACAACACCGACAACACCAAATATATATGCGATACCGTGACCTACGGAAACAAGACCTGTAAATTCTTCTGCAACAGTTGCCTTAGCAGCGGAGAAAGCAGGTGTGGATGTAAGAGAGCCGGAAAGAAGACCAACTATCATAGCTACAAAGCCGTCCTGACTTTCGATAGTAGCACCGTAGCCGAATATCTCACCTGCATATATACAAGCAACGGCAGCAAGACCGCCTGCAAGGATGATTATAACACCCAAAAGTACATAGGACTTGAAGTTACGCTTGAAGTTACCAAAGAACTTAGGGCCTGCAATGTAACCAACCGAGGTAACAAAGAGTACAAGACCGAGTGCTTCTACTATTGAAAGACCTGTGTTGAAGTCGTAGGGCTTTGCAGAAGCATTGAATAAAAGTGCACCTGCTTCGTCAACATTGAAGCAAAGAGCTCCAACAAACAATGCTATGATAAATACGCCTGCATCACCTAAAGATATACCCTTGATTGTTATTCTTCCGAGAAGATATCCGAAAAGAAGAACGCTGAAAATTACAAAAAGCAAAGTGTAAATATTGCTTATGGAAATAACGCCGTTTAATAATGTCATTTATACTGCCTCCCTATTATATGCTTTTCTGATTTGTGTAGTTAGGAAGAAGCTTGGGGGAAACTACTTCGGTAGTAATTCCTGCATCGGCAATTTCCTTTTCGAACTTTTCTACATGTGCAAGGGAGAGTGCGCCAACCTTAACACCCTTTGCCTTTGCAGCGGCATTCTGACCTGCGCTTCTGCCGAATACTATGATATCGAGAAGTGAGTTACCCATAAGTCTGTTTCTGCCGTGGATTCCTCCAACTGCCTCACCTGCTACAAAGAGGTTCTCTACATTTGTTGTCATACAGTCTGCTGTAATATCAAGACCACCATTCTGATAGTGGAGTGTGGGATATACAAGAATCGGCTCTTTGCGGATATCTATGCCGTACTTATCGAACATTCTCCACATAGCGGGGATTCTCTTCATGATGGTACCCTCTCCGCCAATCTTTTCGATCATGGGAGTATCGAGCCATACGCCCTTACCGCTACCTGTATCTACACCGTTATCTCTTTCGGAGCATTCGCGGATTATGGAAGCTGCGGCAACGTCACGGGTTTCGAGCGGATGCATAAATACTTCGCCATCTCCGTTAACAAGCTTTGCACCGAGAGAACGAACCTTTTCGGTAACGAGTGCACCGAAAATCTGTTCGGGGTAAGCAACACCTGTGGGGTGATACTGAAGTGTTTCGGCATAAAGAAGCTTAGCACCTGCACGGTAACCCAAAACAAGACCGTCTGCAGTAGCACCATAGTGGTTGGATGTGGGGAAGCCCTGATAATGCATACGACCTGCACCGCCTGTTGCGATGATAACAGTCTTTGCCTTAGCAACTAAAAGTTCCTTGGTTTCCATGTTCATAAGAACTGCACCTGCGGCATTGCCGTTTTCGTCGAGGATAAGCTCTATTGCAGATGTGAAGTCCACAACGGGGATGTTGCGGTTTAACACTTCGTCACGGAGTGTTCTCATGATTTCTGCACCGGAGTAGTCCTTTGCAGCGTGCATTCTCTTGCGGGAAGTACCGCCACCGTGGGTTGTTACCATTGTGCCGTCTTCTTCCTTATCGAATTCAACACCGAGATTGCTAAGCCACAGTATAGCCTCGGGAGCATCGCAAACGAGCTTGGATAAGAGCTCTCTCTTAGCTGCATAATGACCGCCACCGAAAGCATCTACAAAGTGGATTGCAGGTGAATCGTTGGGCTTATCTGCCGCCTGAATACCACCCTCTGCCATCATTGTGTTGGCATCGCCCATTCTGAGCTTGGTTACAATCATAACATCAGCGCCTGCTTCGTTAGCTTCGATAGCTGCAGAAGTACCTGCACCACCTGCACCGATGATAAGAACGTCTGTTTCGTAATCGGGCTTTGTAAGGTCTACAGAATCTGCTGTTATACGGCTGTGAGCCTGAAGAATATCAGCAAGCTCTGTAGGAACTTTGTCGCCCTTGTTAGGACCTATTTTGAGGATATCAAACTGATCCTGCTTGTAGTCCGGATGAAAAGAGGCAAGCAAATCTTCCTTCTGCTTTGCAGTCATACGATCCGGCTCTAATGCTATATTCTTTTCTCTTGCTGCTTCTACTGCGGCAATGGATTTCTGAAATTTTTCCGAATACATATCTTTTCCTCCTTACTTTTCTATTTCGCGGTTATTATAGAACTCTTTGATTTCGTCTATAGGCTTTTGCATAAGAGATTCTATAAGCTCTGTAAAGTTACCGTCTTTTATTTCCTTAACGCGGTCCTCTAAGTGTCCGCATCCGGGTGCTAAATACTTACCGTTGATTCTTCTTGCAAGCATTGCTACCTGAGGATGAGAAATTCCTGCAGGACATCTTGAAGAACATACTCCGCACATTACGCAGTCGAAGGATTCTTCTGCACAGTTTTCGAAGTCGCCACGCTGTGCATAAGCAATGTACTGCATAACATTGAGTCCCTGTGTACAGCTCTTTGTACAAGCGTTACAGCCGATACAAGCGTATATTTCGGGATAGAGCTGCATCATAACAGACTCGTTTACAGGAATGTTTTCTATATCGTAGCCTTCCTTAACAAGCGGGAAGAAAGGAAGTGTTGCGATATACATATTGTCTTCTACCTTTGTCTGACAAGCAAGACAAGCCTTTAATTCCTTGTCACCCTTGATGCGGTAGATTGTGGCACAAGCGCCGCAGAAACCATTACGGCATCCGCAACCACGAACCAACTGATAGCCAGCGTATTCCATGGCTGTCATTATTGTTAAATTTTCCGGTACTTCATACTTTTTACCGAAAAGAAAAATATTAACCATTTTTTCCATGATAACTCTCCTTTAATACT
>JAZLCB010000390.1:0-5216 GCA_045614005.1 Clostridia bacterium | reverse complement strand
AAGTTTTTTTAATCTGATTGTTTGTGCAAATTTTTCGCATATAAAAAAGATGCAAAAACCTTTGCATCTTTTTTATATCCTACTATTTTAATGTGTTTTAGATTATATGCGGAAAGTTCTTTTCTATATAGTCGAAGCTGATCTTAAGACTGCAGAAGGGATCGCCGTCACAGCTGTCCTGCTCTACCAGAGCATACTCTACTCCCGCCTTTTCGCAGGATTCTATAATCTCCTGCCAATTAAGATTTCCGCTTCCCACCTCGGCAAAGGTTACTTCGTTGTCTACCACCTTAAGGTCTTTAAGGTGTACGCAGGCAACGTCATTTCCTCGCTCTTCGATAAACTTAGCAGGGTTTATGCCTGCAAACGCAAGCCAATACACATCGAGTATGTATTTAAAGCCTGTGCCTGCCATCCTTTCGGAAATGATATCAAAAACGAATTTGCCGTTTTCCTTGCGAAGCTCCAGAGCGTGATTGTGGAATCCGAATGTAAGGCCTGCCTCAGAAAGTGCTTTTGCCACGGGGGTAAACTTCTCTACAAAGTTATCCACAGTTTCGTTATCCGCGCTAAAGCCGGGCATTGAGCCTATACCGCATACATCGCAGCCGATTGCTTTGTGAAAAGCTATTTCGCCCTCTATGTCGCTTAGGTACTTATCGGCAGGTCTGTGAGTAGCCACTACCTTAAGGTTGTACTTATCGAGTATCTTTCTTATATCCTCGCCCGAGAAGTCGCCTATACCCGAAAGCTGTACTATACTGTAGCCCATATCTGCCACCTTTTTGCACGAAGCGTCAAAGTCCTCTAAGCTTTGGCAGAATTCTCTTATTGTAAAATATTGTGCACCGAGTTTCATGTTTGTATCTCCTGAATAACAAATATATGATTAATTCCTAGTGATATGATATGCATTCTATCAATATGTGCCCTTTGTGTCGGCAACTACCTGCTTGTCCTCTTTAACCACGGTGGAATTCTTTATTTTGTCCTGAAGCATATCGTAGAATTTATCGTGTGCAAAGTCATTAATATCTATAGTTTCGCCCGTCCATGCACTAAGGTGAATAGCGTTGGACATTGTAAGTCCGTTTATGCCCTCCTCACCTCTTGCAAGAAGCTCCGCACCGTTTAACACAGCATCAGCAAAGTTCTTCAATATACCTACATGCTGTTCACCACCCGAAAAGTCAACGGGGATTTCGCAGTTCCATACATCGGGACTTGCAAAGGGTGATGTGTTTGTGCGGTTGTGCTCTCTCTCGGATATTTCGTTGCGGACAAAGAGCATTTTGTTTTTCTCTATTACTATCTTACCCATGTCGCAGGCAACTTCGAGACGGTTTGTTCCGGGAGCTTCGCCTGTGGAGGTGATGTACTGACCTGTTGTGCCGTTGTCGTATTCAAAGTATGCCATTACATCGTCTTCTACTTCTATATTGTAGTACTTACCAAAGGATACCTTTGAAAATACTCTGTCGGGCATGCCAAACATCCATTGCCAGAGGTCTATCTGATGCGGATTCTGATTTATGAGTGCTCCGCCTCCCTCGTCCTTCCATGTGGAACGCCATGTACTGCTGTCGTGATATGCCTGACATCTATACCAGTTGGTTATAATCCAGGTGATTCTCTTTATATGTCCAAGCTGTCCCGACTGCACCATATCACGCAGTTTTTGATACACGGGGTTTGTTCTCTGGTTGTACATAATTCCGAATACCTTGCCCGACTTTTCTGCAGCTTCGTTCATCTGCATAACCTGCTTTGTATACACGCCTGCAGGCTTTTCGGTAATTACATTGAGCCCTTTTTCAAATGCACTTATGGCAATGGGGCAATGGTCATAGTGGGGTGTTGCTATAAGAACGCAGTCGCAGAGCCCGCTATCCATGAGCGCTTCGGCTGTTTCAAACACGGGGATTTCGGGGTATGCTTCTTTAAGCACATTTCTTCTCGCTTCGGACACATCACACACAGCCGCTATCTCCGCATTGGGAACTTTGCCATCCTTTACATTTCGCACATGAGCCGAACCCATGTTGCCGTAACCTATTATACCAAGTTTTATTTTAGCCATTTTTCATTACTCCTTATCCAATATCTCTTTGAAGTGTCTGTATGCGAGTATAAATTTGCCCTCGCCACTCTCCTCCAGATCAAGCATCTTGTCATCCTCTTCGAGCGCCGCAAGACCTTCAAAGCTTCCGAGATGAGGCTCTAAACTGAAGAAACCTTCGTAGCCGTCATCTAAAATGCTCTTTGTTATATATCGGAGGTTGCCGTCGCCCTTGCCTGCAGGTACTACCTTGCCGGTTTCGGCTATGGCATCCTTTATGTGCATATATTCTATGTATGGCTTCAATGCATCAAAGCACTCCTTTGTGTCCTCTCCGCACTGTACAAAGTTTGCAGGGTCAAACACAGCCTTGAAGTTATCGCAATAGAGATTTTGCATAAGCTCTGCGCATCTTGTGCCGATGTCGCCGTATATGCCTTTTTCGTTTTCGTGGAGGAGAACAATGTCATTTTCCTTGGCGTAGTCTATAAAGGCATTAAGTCTTGCGTACACTTCCGCCTTCTTTTCCTCTGTCCATTCACCGCCTGCATAGAAGCTGAACATTCTTATGTATTTGGTATCGAGTATCTTTGCTATCCTGACTGTTCTTTTAAAAAGTTCAAAATGTGGCTCAAAATCTTCTTCTATCTTGATTTTGCCTATGGGAGAACCTATGGAAGAAGCCTTGATTCCGTAGGAATCCATCTTCTCTTTAAGTGCATAAGCCTCTTCGTCGGTTAAAGAGGATATATTTGTGCCGTCTATACCTCTGGGCTCAAAGTAGCTTATGCCAAGACGGTTTAACGCCTCGAACTGCTCTGTGGTGTTTGCAGATATCTCGTCCGAAAATCCGCTGATATTATAATTTGCCATAAAAAGTCCTCACTTTCATATGTTTGTAGATATACTACCACAAAAATTATAACTTTTCTACTCATTTCTTGCGTATTTTATTGCATATATTGTGCTGTGCTTAAAATTTCAAAACCTTTCGCACGTTTTTAGATATACAAAAAGGACTACGGAAATTCCGTAGTCCTGACATATTATTTTGCAGGTCCTTTGTAATTATCGATAACATTAGGACTTACATGCAAACCTTCAACATTTACAAGGATGTTAAGTACCTCCCTTTTAAGATGAGTCGGAACATTGCTTGAATGATTGATAATCTGCCATTCTTTTCTTATCTTCGCCCACACATCGGGATGATTTAAATTTGTAAATCTTAGTTTGGGTCTGTTGTTCATAACATTAATATATTCCAATGCAGTTTGCTCAGACGGATATTTTACAAGATTTGAATATGCAGTGCTTTCCTTGACGGCAAACGGAATTGCAGGGCCTATACCTCCCACAATCAACCAGATGATTATAAACGGCGGAAAAACTATACATAATGCAATCTTTACAAACAAAGGTATCCTTTTGAACATTTTTGTTATCCCCTTTTTATCATATGTTTTTTAATATGACTGATTCCCATGTCAAAATTTACAAATTGATTCTACCATATCATTTTTTAAAATGCAAGGTGTTTTTGAAACAGCAAAAAAGAAAACCCCTTTATTAAATTGTTGCAAAGTATGTCAGGGGGTATGCTTTTTCCAAACATAGTCTTTGCAACAACAAATTACAATATCCTTATTGTAATTTAAGTATCTAGCATAATAAATTATAACACAGAGTTTGATTTTTACAATATATTTTGACATTTTTCCGTTTTTCACAAAAAAACACAAAATCAGCCCTTAGATTGATTTTGTGTTTTTAGTTTAATAAATAGTTTCAACTCTATAAATTATTCCCTATAAACAATATATTTAAATTCTAAAGTTTATCATGCCTGAAATATTTGAGTATTTCATAAAACTTATCCTGGCAGGAAAGGACTGTATCGCGCAAGAAACCTTTTTCTGTGTTCCACTCTTTTAAGCCTCTGTAGTAAAACATTTTGTGTTGCTCATCAATTATAAATGGGGTGATGTTATGCTTAAGGCATTCTTTAAACATAATCAATCTGCCAACACGCCCGTTGCCATCCTGGAATGGGTGTATGCGTTCAAATTGAACATGAAAATCAATAATATCATCTAATGTTATTTGCTTTTTGCTATTATACATATCTAAAAGTTTTCTGATTTCCGTGTGAACATTTTCAGGGAGTACAGTTTCCATTCCGCCAACTACATTGGGAAGCTTTTTATAGTCGCCAATCTTGAACCAGCCTTTTCTGCTGTCACCGGTGCTACTTTTTAAAATGCGGTGCAGTTCCTTTATATATTTTTCAGAAAGCTCATATTTGGCGTTATCAATAACAGAGTCGATGCATCTGAAATGGTTTGTGGTTTCAACAATATCATCCACATTAACACTTTCATCGGTTATGCCAATAGTATTGGTTTCAAAAATATATCTTGTCTGGTCGTGGGTGAGACGACTACCTTCAATGTGGTTTGAATTATATGTCAAATCTACTTGTATGCGATGATATATACCGCCTGAAAGCTTGCTGTCTTTTTGTTCCTTTAATATATCAAGAAGTGTCTGTGGCTTACTTGACTTTCTTTTTGCCCGTTCAGGCTTTTCGCTGTCTTCGGGAACGTTCCAGGTTTTGCCCGTCAAAAAGGCACCGGGGATTTTACCATCCTGACAATATTTTCTGACGCTTCTGTCTGTTAAATTCCATTTTTTTGCTATTTCTGCAACCGATAAATACTTCATACACTCGTACTCCTTATGTTTAACCGTCGGAGACTCGAACTGAGCACGCTCTGCAAGCGTTAAAAAACATGTCTTTTTGGATTGTCAAGTTTGTAGGGCGTCAGCCCAACTGCACTTTCCGCACCAAAAATCCACAGTTTTTAACGCTTGGATAGTTCGAAGAAGTTTTTGCAATAAATTCATAGCAAGACAAGGAAAAAGCACAGATAATACTTTGTGTATTATCGAGCATTTTGACGTAGTATTGCGTAGAATTTGCCGCAAAACCGTACTCCGTTCGAATCTCCGACGGTTAACCTGAACGGAGTTGTCCGAACTGGTTTTGGAATTGCAAATTTCAGATATAATTTCGTTAAAATGCTCGGAAATATGTTCAATATTCCCTGTGCTTTTGCCTCATTCTATCTAAAATTTGATAATTCGAAAATTCTTT
>JAZLCB010000389.1:0-2355 GCA_045614005.1 Clostridia bacterium | reverse complement strand
GGCAATATCCATTATTACGGGAGCACCGCTTATATCCTTACCGAGTGCTACGGCAAGCTTGGATTTGTGGTTTCTGAATTCTTCGGATTCTATAACCTCGCGAAGTGTTACCGTGCTGGGGTTGGTATTGGCTATTTCTATACCGATAGTGGATTTGCCGGGTACGGGACCTATCATAACACCGCCCTTTGCAGCAAGCTTTAGGGCGATATCCTTGGAAAGATTGGTAATCTGGCTCACCTTAACACCTGCGGCAGGCTTAATCTCATAGCGTGTTACTGTAGGTCCGCAGCTTATCTCAACCACCTGTGCTTCTACATGGAAGCTTCGGAGTGCTTCTACGAGTTTTGCAGCGTTTTCTCTGAGTTCCTTACTCATATCCCCTGCACTCTGCGAATCCTTCGGAGCATCGAGAAGGTCTGTAGTGGGGTAAGTATACTCCATGATTTCGCCAACTTCGGCAATTTCGCTCTCTATTTCGTCCTGGAGTGATTTCTTTTCGTCATCGGATATCTTTTCGGGAGTTTCCTCTTTTTCGTTGTATATATTGATTTCAAAGTCGTCCATATCTACAGGTACTTCGGGTTCCCAAGGAGCATTTTCGGGAGGAGGCTCGGGAAGTGGAGCATCTTCGGTCTTTTCCTTGGTGCGGGGCTTCTCGCCCTTTTTGTCGTCTTTAGTTTCTTCAACATTTGACTTTGCTTCTTTTATGGCAGAAGCAGTTTTCCTGAAGATTGATTTTATAATCGCTGTAAACGATATATCAAATATTACAACAATCATTATTGCAAGTACGGCTATGAGCACAACATATGTGCAGACATTTTCCATAAGTGCCTGCAAGGGCTTGGCTATAAGAGCGCCGAGAATTCCGCCGCCCAAATGCTTAAGATTGTGCGAATATACTTTTTCCAATGCAATGTTGCCTGCAAATATCATGTGACTGAGCGCAACAAAATCTGCAAGAGTAATTCCAAGTAAAACATATTTTTTGGTTTTTTCTTCGGATTTGGAGGCAAAATAATGTATAACCATACCAATGATGATTATAGGTATTATATACGCTCCCACTCCGAAAATTCCTCGTGTAACGGAAGAGATAAAATTGCCGAGTTTACCTGCACCCGATGTATATACACACACAGTAATTATCACAGAAAGCGCCGCGAGACATATAGATACTATTTCGGGCGTTTTAGAGCTTTTCTTTTTGGGGGTTTTATTTGTTTTGCCTGATGCTGAAGACAGTTTCTTTGTTTTTGTTTTTGCCATTTTGGTCACCCTCGTTTTTTAAAATCAAAGTATAGATAATTAATTATAACATATATTTTGTATTTTTAATATGTGCAATTTGTACTATATTCAAAGTTTTTTTTGTGAATTCTAACAAAAGACTTGCTATAGCTTTTTTCTACACGCTATATTATAATAGATTTAACAAAAATCAATGGAGTCCGATATGAATATAAAAAATAATAGATTCATTAAACTTATTTGGGCATATTGTCGCAGATTCGATAAGCAGGATACTTTTGGCCTTGCTGCCGAAATGAGCTTTTATCTTTTTACTGCGCTTTTCCCATTTGTAATACTGCTCTTTGTTATAGCTACGCTTATAAGCACTGCTATGCAGGATATGCTTTTTTCGCTTATATCGTATCTTCCGAGAGACATGGAAAATGTAATAACCGAGCTCCTTATGAGTTTTAAAGGAAGTCTGCCTATTATTCTTCTCTCTGCAGGGCTCGGAATATGGTATATGGGAAGTGTAATTTTAACACTTACCAAAGCCATAAACCGTTTCTACGCAATAAAAGAAACCAGAAGATATATCAGACTGCGAATAAGAGCTATGTTTTTTGCTATATTCATAGTTATAATCATGTTCCTTACATTTGCACTTCTGATATTCGGAAGCGGAACACAGCACCTGCTTACTCAAGTACCCCTGCTTAAATTCATGGATATCCAAAAGTTATGGGACTTTATACGATATTTTCTGTGTATACTTGTTATCTTCTTCTCGATAACTTTGATATTTATGAAGCTTCCTAACAGAAAGTTTAAATTCAAGAGCGTTGCAGCAGGTTCTGCTCTTACAACAATAGCATGGTGTATCACTTCGTACGGATTTTCGTTCTATGTAACAAACATTGCCGATTACCATGTAATATACGGCTCACTTGCAAGTATAATTGTGCTTGTTACATGGATATATCTCTCGGCATTTGTGATACTTCTCGGAGCTTCGTTAAACGCTTTTTGGCACAGAATCCATGCTGCCAAAAGGTATAATATACAGGTTTCCCGCCAGTAAGAAACTGTTATTACAAAATTTTTGAAAAAATATCAAAA
>JAZLCB010000388.1:0-2187 GCA_045614005.1 Clostridia bacterium | reverse complement strand
AGGTAGAAAGCATAAGAATCAAGAGATTTGATAAGCCCTTTACATTCCGTACATTAGACGGCATAGACCGCAACATAAACGAAAATACACTCATGATATGCAATGGCGACACTCCCGTGGCAATAGCAGGTATCATGGGCGGTCTTGATTCCGAAATTGTAGAGGATACCACAACTCTTACACTCGAAAGTGCTACATTTGACGCGGTATCCATCCGTAAGTCTACAGTACACCTTGCTCACAGAACAGATGCTTCCATGAGATACGAAAAGTGCCTCGACCCCGAAATGACTGTTCCTGCAATAGCAAGATTTGTAAAGCTCCTTTCGGATATAGACCCCGATATGAAGGTGGTTTCCGCACTTACAGATGAATATGCATATAAGTACGATACAATAAGCCTCGACTTCGACAAGAAGTTTGTAGACCGCTACACAGGTATAGATATCCCCTCTTCTACTATAGAAGAAACCCTCACCGCACTCGGCTTTGGCATAGAAACCGACGGTGACAAATTCAGCGTTACAGTTCCAAGCTGGAGAGCTACAAAGGATGTAACAATGAAGGCGGATATAATCGAGGAAATAACAAGAATCTACGGCTACGATAACTTTGATATCCACACCGTTGAAGCTCCTCTCTACCCTGTTCGTCCCGACGTTGAAAAGACTGTTGAGGACAGAATAAAGGATATCCTCGTTAAGAGATATTCCCTCCACGAGCTTCACTCCTACATCTGGGCATACCACGATGAATACAAGGAACTCGGCATAGAAATTGAAGAAAATGTTAAGCTTGCAAACTCTGCAAACCCCAACATCGAAACAATCCGTAAGTCCATAGTTCCCACACAGCTTTGTCAGGTTAAGTACAACAGCTCCTACATGGCAGACTTCGGCGTATTTGAAGTGGGCAGAGTTGTAGAAGGACTCAAAGCAGACGGCATGTGCAATGAACACAAGAAGCTTGCCGTAACACTCTTTAGCAAGACCAAGAGTACCGAAGCACTCTACAGAGAGCTCTACACAATACTCTGTGTAATTGCAGACGACATAAAGCACGAAGCAATAACATTTGAAGCTATGGAAGCTACCGCATCCTATCAGCATACCAAGAACTTAAATGCACTCCTCTGTGCAGGCAAGAAGATTGGTTCTATAGGCGTGTTACACCCCGTAGTAGCAAAGAACATAGACAAAAAGGCTGCTATCGTGTACATGGAAATAGACATCCGCGACTTTGCAGAAATTGAGAACAAGAGCATCTCCTACAAAGAGCCCTCCAGATTCCCCGAAATGGAAATCGACCTTTCCTTTGTATCGGATAAGTTTGCTCCTATTGCAGATGCAATAAGCGCTCAGAACTGCGAACTTATAAAGAGCGTAAGCGTTACAGACATTTACGAAGACGAAAGCGGTAAATCCATAACTACAAGAATTGTATTCTCTCACCCCGACAGAACTCTCACAAGAGAAGAAGTTACAGCTGTTACCGACAAGATAATAGCAGAACTTGCCGAAAAGAATATACTTCTTAAAAACTAATTATAATTTGCGGGTCGATGCTTTCATCGACCCTGCCTTTTTTAAACATCAATATAAGGAGAGTGTTTTACATGCCCAACATCTGGCACGAAATAAGCCCACGAAGAATATCAAAAGAAAAATTCATGGCAGTAATAGAAATCCCCAAGGGATGCAAAAACAAGTACGAAATGGACAAGGATACAGGTCTTCTGCGTCTTGACCGCGTACTCTACACATCTACACACTACCCTGCAAACTACGGCTTTATACCTCGTACATATGCCGAGGACAATGACCCTCTCGATGTGCTTGTGCTCTGTCAGGAAACAATAGTTCCCATGACACTCGTTGAGTGCTTCCCCATTGGTGCGCTCAAAATGACCGACAACGACGAAGTAGACGAAAAGATAATTGCAGTACCCGTAAATGACCCTGCATACTGCTCGTATACAGATATTTCTCAGCTTCCTACACATATATTCGACGAAATATCCCACTTCTTCAAGGTATATAAATCCTTGGAAAATAAAGAAACCGTGGTAAGCGAAACCGTTTCGGCAGAGGAATCTAAAAATATAATAGAAAAAAGTATAAACCGCTATAAAGAATGTTTCTGTTAGGGGATGTAAAAAAAGCGCAGAACGCTTATAGATAACCTTAC
>JAZLCB010000387.1:0-2906 GCA_045614005.1 Clostridia bacterium | reverse complement strand
ATGAAATTTTAATCTATTTAAAAATATAAAGCACTTAGTGGAAAATTTTGTCCACCAAGTGCTTTTCTATTTTGTTCAGCTAAAAAAACATGAATTTCACTTGACACTTATAAAATACGAAATATAACAATATTGCTTAAGTAAATATTGTTCCGATTTGACAAGAAAAAATAAAGGAATATAACACAAATGCTTAATGCAGAAAAAACGCTTGAAAGGAGGTGTAAGTATGGAAAATAAAGTTATTAGCGATTGTTTTGAAGAAAAAAGACATGAATGTAATTTGTATGCTGTAACTGCAAGTGGAAGGACCTTTTTGGAATGTTATAATTTTTCATTTCGCAATTGCGGATACAGTAGTGATGAAAGCGCATACGACGACAGTCATAGTATTTTTGTTGCAGAAAATTGGGATGTTTTTAATGCCGATGAGTTTCATCCGTTTAGATTAAATTGTGTGGACACACTCGATGAATATCTTAGAAACCCTGAGAAAGATAGTGCTGTAAAAGCATTAGTTGATAAAGTGGGCGTCACAGAAAAGATTCTCAGATTTTTTCTTCGTTATGAAACCTTTACAACAGATCGTTTCGGCGAATGCATAGCAGAAAATCCGTGGTACCTGGTTGTTAACGATTAGTAAAATAGGATATTTGACAAAAAATAAATAAAAAATATACCTCCTTATGATCGCTGAGGCGAAATAAATCATAAGGAGGTTTTTTATGGAAATTAAAGAAATAAGTAAGGAAGAGGCGATAGGTTTTGTAAGGGAATACCACTATTCAAAAGTTATGCCTCGAATCAACAAGTACTATCTTGGTGCGTTTGTAGAAAATGAACTTAAAGGGGTTGTCGTTCTTTCGTGGGGAACCCAACCACTCGGTAGTATTAGAAAAATATTCTATAAACATAAGCTTACTACAAAAGATTATCTTGAAATCGGTAAAATGTGCTTTTTACCTGAATGCAACCATTCTAATTTCGGAAGCCAATTTTTAAAAGGAGTAGTTAGATGGATGAAATTAAACACCAACTGCAAATTTCTTTACACCTTAGCTGATGGAATAATGTCTAAATGCGGTATTGTATATCAGTCTGCAAATTTTCAGTACATCGGTAAGTTTAAAACCAGCGTGTATAAAGATATAAATACAGGCGAAAAAATTCATCCGCGAAGCGCAAAGGTATTGCTTGATGAAAATGCAAAGCTTGACGGGGTAAACAAACGACATTGGCTAACACACAATTTCTGCAGTCTTAAAGGAATAGAAAAAATAAATGGATTTATGTTTAGATACATATTGCCGCTTAATAAACAGGGTAAACAAATTTTAGCAGGGTATCCGGAATACCAAGTTCTTAAATATCCAAAAGGAAAAGACCTTAAATTCTGGAGAAGAATTGACAACAAAAAGTATGTGGAAATTCCTGCTCCGAAATTTAATATGGATGTCTTAAATTATAACAAACAGAGATAAACCATACAGTTTATGTCCGTATAAACAGATATGTAGGAAAATTTGACAGAAAATAGAATATAAATATACTTTTATAGAAATGAGTAAATCTATGAAATAGTGAGTTTTTATAAAAGAGCAGGCAAGGTAAACGGTATGTTGGCGGACATACTTATTACCTTGCCATTTTTATTTCTAACAGTATGTGGCTCTGTGTTTTTAGGCGAATAAATAATACTTTCATGCCAAGCTTCCGCCAAAAAGTCTAACACCCTGCAAGGACTTATAAAACAGGGAATTACCGATAAAGAATCGGCTTAACAAAAAATTAGAAAGGAGGTAATATTATGGGTAAAAATACAAATCTTGTAGCAATTGCAAACGAGATTTTAAGCAGAAAATGTAGGTATGGTGAAAGCCGCCATCAGGCAAAAATTGATGGAATGGCAAAGAATTATATTTATTCATTAAACACCTTTAAGACCTATAACCAACAAGCAAGACAATTCTTTGAAACGGTTCAAAGAGAGCATCCTGAAGTGCACACCCTAAACGGCGCAAAGAAATATATACAGGAGTATGTTAACCGCTTCAATAGTGCTTGGACTCAGGCGACAATTAAATCTGCACTAACTAAAATTTATGGGCAACTTGATGTAACGGTTAAAACAAGAACGAGGGAAGATATAGTAAGAAGCAGATTTGAAAGGGAAAGAGACAAGCGTTTTTCTGATGAGAAAAATAAAGACCTGATTGCCTTTTTAAAAGCAACAGGTCTTAGAAGAAGAGAGGCTGAAAGCATAACGGGAAATAGTCTAAAATATAAGGATGGCAAACCATTCCTATGCGTAATAGGGAAGGGTGGGAAATATCGAGAAATCCCTATTGTCGAACAATTTGTTGAAAACAAACTGCGCAGCACACATAAAGAGGAAAAAGTTTTTGGTAAGATTAGTTCCGCTATTGATATTCACAGTTTCAGGGCGGAATATGCAACAAATTTATATAACACCTTGAAAAGAGAAAACATACCAAAAGAAGACAGATATGTCTGCAGAAAAGACAAGGCGGGGCTTGTTTTGGACAAGGCTGCAATGCTTGAGGTTAGCCACCGCCTCGGGCATAATAGGATTAATATTTTACCATATTCTTATTGGACGCCGTGAATAGTAGAAAGCTTATTTACTCATTTTTAGTCTGTTATATAAACGCTTCTGGTTATGTGGTTCCTTGTGAAAAGTTGCAACGAATTAATATTACTTCAATTGGATGAAAGAAGTTCTCTGAACATTTTACACAAGGCTATACTTTCTTTTTCGAAAATATCATCTTCTAAATCTGAGGACGGTGAGGTTTCTAATGAAAGCACCCCGTTATATCCAATTTCGATGATTGCATCTATAAAATCAATCCAATCAATGATGCCCTTGGTGGGGTATTGGTGTG
>JAZLCB010000386.1:0-3245 GCA_045614005.1 Clostridia bacterium | reverse complement strand
GTATCCCATCTTTTTGAAGTCATCTATCTGCTGTGACATAACCTCTTTGTCCAGCTTGCAATTCCACGCCCAAAAGGGTGTGGCTCTGTATTCGGACGTTGGATTTTTGTATAACTCCATATCCAGTTTTTTGCTTTTGTTTTTCTTGTATAGCATATAAATCACTCCCGATTTATTTTGTTGACATAATTGTAGATATAACATATAATAAATTCAAGCAACTTTTTTTACAAAAATATGGGGGGATTTTTACTGTGAGAGTCGTAGATTCGCTTAAAGACGAAAAGTTTAATATCCACACTTGTGCTTTGAGCAAGTCTACCATGCATACCCACGCATTCTTTGAGCTTGCTTATGTTGTTTCGGGTGAGGCAAGGCATTTTTTAAATGGTAACGAAAGAATCATTGCAAAAGGTGATTACTTTATAATGGACTATGATTCCAAACATTCGTATATGCGAAAAGGGGAGGAAAAGTTTGAACTTATAAACTGCCTTTTTGTATCGGATTTTATAGACCAGACCATAAAGGATAAGCGTAGCTTCAGCGATGTTGTAAATAATTTTATGATTAAGCACAACAACTCGGTTATAAACATAAGCCCTACAAATGTTATATTTCACGACGAAGACGGTTACATAGGTACGCTTCTTAATAAATGCATAGAGGAGTACAAAAATAAGCAATCGGGACACCTTGAAATAATCCGTTCCAAGATTATAGAAATCATAATCCTTACTATGCGAAAAAACGCTGCCGCGACACCCGTTTGTGCGGATAAGCTTTGCAATTATATCATAAAATACACATCGGAGAACTTTGCTTGTAAAGATATATTAAAGCAGATAAGCACAGAGATGTATTTCAGCGTTTCGTATCTTAGCCGTAAGTTCAAGGAAAATATGGGCATAACCTTTACGGATTATCTGCAAAAGCTCAGGATAGAGCAGAGCATATGCCTTCTTGCAAATACAAATCGCAGGATTATAGATATAGCAGGTGCATGCGGTTACTCGGACATGAAGTCTTTTAATACAGTATTCAAAAAACTCGTAGGCACAACCCCGCAGAAGTTCAGACACGATTTTGTTAATTAATGAGGTGCAAAAAATGAGAAAACTTGAAAACCTTAAACCACAGGCTGTATTTAAATACTTTGAAGATATAGCTTCCATACCGCATGGCTCGGGTAACACAGGTCCTATAAGAGATTACTGTGTAAACTTTGCAAAAGAGCAGGGCTTAAGGTATCATACCGATGACTTAAACAATGTAGTAATATACAAGGATGGCTCTGCAGGCTACGAAAACAGCCCTGCAGTAATATTGCAGGCACATACCGACATGGTATGCCAGAAAACAGATGACTGCACCATAGACTTTGAAAAAGACGGTCTTGATTTGTTTGTAGACGGCGATCTTATCGGTGCAAAGGGGACATCGCTCGGAGCAGATGACGGCATCGGTATGGCAATTATACTTGCCATTCTTGCGGATACTACTTTTGTAAATCCGCCTCTTGAGTGTGTATTTACCTCCGATGAAGAAACAGGAATGTATGGTGCACACGCTTTGGATGTAAGCAAGCTTACCGCTAAGAAGATGATAAATATAGATGGTGGCGGAGTTAACTTGGCTCTTGCTTCCTGCGCAGGCGGTGCTGACTTCAAAGCTGTGTTCGACTATGAAAGAGTAGAAGCAAAAGGCACAGTGTTAAGACTCTATCTCAGCGGACTTCCGGGCGGACATTCGGGTTCGCAGATAAATAAGGGCTTTGTAAATGCCAATACACTTATGATGAAAATTTTAAATGATGTATATAGTAAGCGCAAGTTTGAAATAATAAGCTTAAACGGCGGAAACAAAACAAATGTTATTACACCTTCCTGCGAGGCGTATGTTTCATGCGAGAATCCCGACTCTTTGATTTCGGTTTTAGAAGCCACAGCAAACGCTTTTAAAAAGGAAATAGAACAGAATAACCCCGATATGGAGCTTGCTGTTACAAGAGAAGAAAATTCAGGTTACAAAGCAATAGCAAATACCAAAGATTTTCTTGAAATGGCAACCAAGCTTCCAAGCGGTGTTTTGGCTATGTCCGACCTTATGGAAAACTATGTGCAGACTTCGGCAAATCTCGGTATAGTAAAGAGTAGTCCCGATACAGCTATTACACTTGTTATATCCGTGCGTAGCTGTGTCAAAGATGAGCATAGCACAGTAGTTAAAGGTCTTGAAAAGCTATGCACAAGCTATGGTGCTAAGTGCAGCGTAAGCGGAGAGTATCCGCCATGGCAGTATAAAAAGGATACCGAGCTTCAAAAGACATTTGCTGCCGCTTGCCTTTCTGCTATAGGCAAAGAAGCGATTATCACAGCTACTCATGCAGGGCTCGAATGCGGTATATTTGACTCAGCTATAGACGGTCTCGATTGTATATCCACAGGTCCGAGAAAAATCGACATACATTCTCCTTCAGAACGACTCAGTATTTCATCAACACAAGAGTATTATGAAATCATAACGGAAGTTCTGAAAAACTGTAAATAAAGTTAATCACCTCTTCCGTAATATTATGCGGAAGAGGTTTTTTATGAATAATAAAGATAACTTCAAACCATACATTATGGACGATAATGTTCAGAAGGAGCTTACACTCACCTCAATAGTTACAGGTATAATCCTTGCCGTAGTATTCGGTGCGGCAAATGCTTACTTGGGGCTCAGGGTAGGTATGACGGTGTCGGCTTCGATTCCTGCGGCGGTTATTTCCATGGGAATAATCCGAATTGCATTAAGACGCAATTCCATATTGGAAAGCAACATAGTGCAAACAATAGGGTCTGCAGGAGAGTCGCTTGCCGCAGGAGCTATATTTACCGTTCCTGCGCTTTTTCTTTGGGCAGGCGAGGGCAAAATTGAAAAACCCGATATCATAACCATAACACTTATTGCCCTCATAGGAGGTCTTTTTGGTGTGTTTTTTATGATACCGCTCAGAAACGCACTTGTAGTTAAAGAACACGGTGTTCTTCCATATCCCGAGGGCAAGGCTTGTGCCGAAGTTCTTCTTGCAGGTGAAAAAACCGGTTCGGGTGCTTTGGCTGTGTTTACAGGCATGGGCTTTGCTGCCGTGGTTAAACTCATTACAGACGGATTCAAGATGGTTTCGGGTGAGGTTTCGCTAAGGTTCAAGGGTTTTGCAGGGGAAATCGGAACACAGATTTATCCTGCAATACTTAGTG
>JAZLCB010000385.1:0-2405 GCA_045614005.1 Clostridia bacterium | reverse complement strand
TCTGGTGGGGATTCGAAGATGAGAAGCTTTTCACATTTGCGAAAGACCGCCTGGCCGATCTGTCATCCCAGGGTGCGCCGTTTGCATTTACCCTGCTGACTGTTGACACGCATTTTCCCGATGGTTATATGTGTGATAAATGTGTAAAGAAACATAAAAATCAGTATGATAATGTAATTTCCTGCTCAAGTTCACAGGTTTATGAATTTGTAGATTGGATTAAAAAACAGGAATTTTATGATAACACTACCATAATTATATCGGGCGACCATTGCACAATGTACAACGAATATGTTGAAAAAAGCATGGACGAAAACTATCCGCGCAGAATCTACAACTGCTTTATAAACTCGGCTACAGATTCTGACAACACCAAAAACAGGGATTTTACAACTATGGATATGTTCCCTACCACCTTGGCGGCGATGGGATGCACCATAGACGGAAACAAGCTCGGTATGGGTGTTAACCTATTTTCAAAAGAAAAAACCCTTACAGAAAAATACGGTCACGAAATCCTTAAAAATGAGCTTGGTAACTACTCCTCATACTATCTTGAAAACTTAATGATGTTAGAGCAAACTTCTATCATGCACGGTAATAGCTTTCTTGCATATGCGTTGACTTCAAAAAAAGATGTACTTCTCTTCCCCCTGCGAAGAATTGCGGAGGAATACAAAGGCACGGTCAACTGGACAAAAGACAAAACCATCGTTGAACTTGGCGAACAAAAATGCGAAATAGTAACCCAAGATGAAAAAACCGTTCTTATAACATGGACGGACAAAAATAAAAAGGTACATTCCAAAAGCTACATATACACAACAGCCCTTAATGTAATGCACATAGAAGAATCGTTCTTTTCGGATGTACTTGGTTTGAAATACAACATGGAAGAAAAAACAATTATCTTTGAATAATTACAAATAAAAAAAGCAACCACAATGGTTGCTTTTTTGTTATGTTATATAAATTATAACTGAGGACCTGCAGCAACAAGAGCCTTACCTGCATCGTTGCCTGTGTACTTAGCAAAGTTCTTTACAAAGCGAGCAGAGAGGTCTTTTGCCTTTTCTTCCCACTGTGAAGCATCTTCGTAAGTATCTCTGGGGTCTAATATACCTGTGTCAACACCGGGTAATTCGGTGGGAACAGCGAGGTTGAAGTAAGGAATTGTCTTTGTTTCTGCCTTAAGGATAGAACCATCTAAGATAGCATCTATGATACCACGAGTATCCTTAATGGAGATACGCTTGCCTGTACCGTTCCAACCTGTGTTTACGAGGTATGCCTTAGCACCGCTCTTTTCCATCTTCTTAACGAGCTCTTCTGCATACTTTGTGG
Source organism: Clostridia bacterium (assembly GCA_045614005.1). Classification (GTDB taxonomy): domain Bacteria; phylum Bacillota; class Clostridia; order UMGS1810; family UMGS1810; genus RGIG8748. Next base: position 1,061 of record JAZLCB010000385.1, on the reverse strand, counting down.
GGTGAAGCTCTAAGAAAGCCTGACCGAAGCAAGCAGAGAATGTAGGTGTGGGTTCTGTGATACCACGCTCTGTACCTGCAAGCTTTGATGTAAAGCCGGAGAGGAAGTAGTACTGAGCCTGTTCGGGAGTAAGAACAGAAACAGGGGGAAGTACGCCGAATGCATCTGCAGAAAGGAAGATAACATTCTTAGCATCGGGAGCTGCCGATACAGGGCGAACAATCTTTTCGATGTGGTCTATAGGATAAGACACACGTGTGTTTTCTGTAACGGAATCATCTGCGAAGTCGCAAACACCGTTTTCGTCTACAGTTACGTTCTCTAAGAGAGCGTTGCGCTTAATAGCATTGTATATATCGGGTTCGGATTCCTTGTCAAGGTTAATAACCTTTGCATAGCAACCACCTTCGAAGTTGAATACACCGTTATCGTCCCAACCGTGCTCATCATCACCGATCAAAAGACGCTTAGGATCTGTAGACAATGTAGTCTTTCCAGTACCGGAAAGACCAAAGAATACTGCTGTGTTTTCACCGTTCATATCGGTATTTGCGGAACAGTGCATAGAAGCAATGCCCTTTAATGGAAGGTAATAGTTCATCATGGAGAACATACCCTTCTTCATTTCACCGCCGTACCAGGTGTTTAAGATAACCTGTTCACGGGATGTAATATTGGATGCAGCAGCTGTTTCAGAGTTAAGACCTAATTCTTTGTAGTTTTCAACTTTTGCTTTAGAAGCATTGTATACGATAAAGTCTGGTTCAAAGCTCTTTAATTCTTCTTCTGTAGGAACGATGAACATGTTCTTTACGAAGTGTGCCTGCCATGCAACAGATACGATGAAACGGATAGACATTCTTGTGTCAGCGTTAGCACCACAGAAAGCATCTACTACGTATAACTTCTTGTTAGAAAGTTCGTTGATAGCGATTTCTTTAACTGTATCCCAAGCTTCTGTTGTCATTGGCTTGTTGTCGTTTTTGTATTCATCGCTTGTCCACCAAACTGTGTCTTTGGAGTTGTCATCCATAACGATGTACTTATCTTTAGGTGAACGA
>JAZLCB010000384.1:0-1981 GCA_045614005.1 Clostridia bacterium | reverse complement strand
ACAACATTTGTCATTTTACAATAGCCTGTAGCTATTTTTAGCAAAATCAACCATTTTTCAAAGCCTGTACGCTATGTTTTATTTGCTTATCGCTTTCTATATATTCCAAAGCGCCTTCGGCAGTAGTGCTGTAGCCGTATATAAGCTTTAAATCATTTCTTATAAATCTTTCTTTGCATGATGTTTCAAGAAAATCTATCATGCCCTTGTAGTAATTATTTATATCATATATTACTATTGGTTTAACGTGTCTTCCGAGCTGTTTTAATGTGAGCACCTCAAAAAACTCTTCGAATGTGCCTATACCGCCCGGTACTATGATAAATGCCTCTGCTTCGTCTTCCATTCTGCTTTTGCGCTGTGCCATGGTTTCGGTATATATAAGCTCATCACACTTATCATATATAAGTTCTACTTCTTCATCCTTAAAAAACTTGGGAATAACACCGATTATTTTGCCGCCACCCTCTTTAACTCCTCTTGCGGCAGCACCCATAAGACCATGACCGCCCGCACCAAAAACGAGTGAGTGGCCACGCTGTGCCATTATAAAACCAAGTTTTTCTACAGCATCAATATAGCTTTTGTCTATTTCGTTACTGGCTGCGCCAAATACACATATTTTCATATTATTCCTCCAATAAATACAAGGCGAGGTCATTTTTACTTTCGTCATCGAGAGTATTTTTAAATACAACCGATGAACTGCCTTGCGACGGATTCAAAAGTCCTTCTGCTTCAAGAAGTCTATTGAGTTGTCTGGCTGTTCCCTGTCCGCCGTCATATATGCGGGCATGTGGCAAAATCGCCGAAATTGTCCCTTTTAAAAACGGATAATGAGTGCAACCCAATACAACTGCATCAACATCGGATATGCTTTTAAAAAGCTTATCTAAATATTCATATGCTTCGCCTTTGCCCAAAAGACCTTTTTCCACTATTTCCATAAGACCGGGGCACGGAAGCGGTATTATACGCGAAGATGCATCATACACTTCTACAAGCTTTGCAAACTTTTCCTCTTTTAAAGTAAGCGGAGTTGCCATGACTGCTATCATGGTATTTTCCTTGCACTCCAATGCAGGCTTAATGGCAGGCTCTATACCTACTATAGGCATATCGGGATATTTTTCTCTAAGCGGTGCTATGCATACGCTGGTAGCAGTATTGCACGCTACAACAAGAGCCTTGACACCTTGTGAAACAAGATAATCTGCACAGTTTGTTGCATGAATCAAAATTTCCTCGTGGCTTTTTGTACCATAAGGCGCGTTTTTGGAGTCTGCCAGATATATATAATTTTCGTTTGGCATAAGAGTGAGCATCTCTTTAAGCACGCTTACTCCACCTACGCCCGAGTCAAAAACCCCTATGGGCATACTTTCCTTTTGCATATATAAACCTACTTTACAATTGTTGTATCAGGCTCAAAGGGCTCGCAGAATATATAACTTCCGTATATCATAACTTCTTTGCCGTCGATTAAGAACTTAACTTCTTTTACATCGTCAAGAAGACAAAGAGTATTTACAACGGAATATATGGATAACTGTACATTTGCCGTGCCGCTGTTTGAAATGAATTGTGAGCTTAAATCAAGAGTGCAAAGTCCATCCTGAACGGTGCAGGAATTTAGCTTTGTCCCCTCGGGAATTACACTAACAAGTCCGTCGCTTGTTGTTCCCTTTAAAAGTTCTTCAACAACAGTTGTAGCATCCTTTGCCTTGGAAGCATCTATTTTTCTTTCTTCTGCATAGAGTCCCGATGCACCGCTATCGGTATAATATAGAGTTATACTTTCTGTAGCAGGCTTTTCGATAGGCTGGGGATTACTTGGTTTTTCGGTAGTTTGAGGTTTGTTTGTAGTTTTTGTACCGCATGAAACAGCAAAAATCATACAAAAAGCAAGTATCAGAACAATTATTCTTTTCACTGCAAATTCCTCCTTTTTTTACTGACAAATCACAGCCACTCCACAAGC
>JAZLCB010000383.1:0-8147 GCA_045614005.1 Clostridia bacterium | reverse complement strand
GCCTTACTTCGATAGAAATACCGGCAAGCCTATGCGTACCGTCATCAATAATCTGATGGACTACGATATGTAAGTCCCGGGAGTTGTTGGATTTGCATTCAGGTAACTGAAACCAACTAGATATATTGTATCTTAAAGGTTCTGCCATAAGTGTTCCCCTATACTGCGATGGTATCTTCTGCCTCGCTTTGATGTTCTTTTACATAATTCTTCAGCTCTACTTGGAACCCAATAAGATTATCCGTTGATGTCTCGGGATACTCACTGAAGTATTTAGCCACTTGGTCTAATTTAAGCTTGTAGTAAAGTATCTTGTTATGACACTTGAAAAAGATTTTCTAACGATGGGGTCATCTCCATCAATCGTTAAATCGGCTCTTTCAAGGGTTTTGAAGTTGCTAGAATTAAACTTTTTCAATTCCGAAAAGAAAAGGTTTATCAATTCGGTAGTAGTCATATATTAGAATCCTCCCATGCCTCCGGCTCCGCCTTCACCACCGGACTTCACATCAACATTCCAATCGTTGACTGAAGCACCGGTCTGAGGGAACGCCTGCGTTAAGATTTCTGTTACACCCTTCTTGAAGTCATTACCATTCTGAATGCCTAATTCCTTCATAAGGGCAATAAGTGAAGTTGCCTGACTGAGTGTAGAATCGCGCTTCTCGAACAAGATTTGGTCAAGGTTCGTGAGGATAGGATTCATGTTAAGAACAAACTTATCGACAAATCCGTTCATGTTCCTAGACATAAAATACTTGTTAAGTGCGTTACGCCATCCGTTCTTGTAGGCGTTCTCTACACGATTCAGTCTGTTAGCGTAAAGAGCTGAACGCTGTGACATTACAGCACCGGCTCCGCCTAAGCCCTCAGCGGATGAGAAGTTCATCGCTTCCTTAGGTACGCCAAGAACAGAAAGCTTCTTGTTCTGATAGTAATCAAGGAGCTTGTTATCCGATTCCGTAGTTTCTGCCATGTTCATATCGGTTATAGAAACGGCATCCTGACCATTTACTCTTGCGAGGTAAATCAGGTTATTAGGGCTTTGTGGATTAACGAAACTCTCAGCATTACCTGAATCAGTGTTCAGAGCTAACTGCTGTTCAATTTTATCTTTCATCTTCTGAAGCTGAACACCAATTTCATCCTCATCACCCAAGTCGCCACATTCGACATTAACGAACTTAACGGCACGGGAAAGCGATGACAATAAGAGTGCGTCTTCGAGAAGGTTCAAAGTCTGTGTAGGCTGTACTGCCTGAGACATTAAGGGGTCTGCAAACTGAATATCATAATCGATAAGATTATTATTGGTATCCATAGCCTGCAAATGATACTTACCTAAAAGACCGCCTAATGAGAAATGGATGATGGATGATTCCGGATATGAGATAGCCGTGTTACCGGACAGCCGGCCATTACTCTCATCCTGAGGCTGATAGATATAACCCTGAGGCTCACCACGATACCACAAGTGTACGATGTCTTCCGGAGGAATCATGTATGACGGGATAATGTCATAATCGTTATTGATTATGGTGTTGTTATCCAATGACATAAGTTCCTTGTTCTGATGAACGCCCGGCTCACGATACATTTCAGTGGTAGGCATGTAGAACTGACCAATAGTAATCAGCTCGATGATGTGGTCACTAGCATAGCTGTTTACATCCCAACGCTTGAAACACTCGTTTACGATGTCAGCAACTTGCTGATATTTAGGTTCCGTAGCCGTTGCCCAAATGATATCGCCGGCAGTATTGGGAGTAGTAGCGTCTGTAGCATAATAGGACAATGCGGTACTAACCTGAGAATCCCTAGCCAATGCCCTCATTACCAAAATCTGTGTGCGAATGTCTTCGATGTCCGAATTAGTTCTTAAATCGGAAATCCTATATATAGAGCCTCCGACAGCTACCGTACTTCTCAAACGAGAATACGGCTTCTTTCGAGGTCCAAAAAGTCTTTCATACCAACTTGCCATGAGAATAATCCTCCGATGATATAAAAGGTTTAGAGCAGGAATTTCTCTATGTCTTCGTCAATTGCGTACTTATTGAAAAATTCCGTCTCGTTGAATATCGGAATGCTTAACTCGCGGGCCGCTAAAACTGCCTGACCTTCGACACCATCCTTGATATCACCGACGAGAACGCACTGTACGCATCCGTCAAAATCGGTAACAACAGTAGCCGAATAGCTTTCGAGAATAGCCTTAATCTCAGCCGATGTACCGTGTCTGAATACGCCCGTAATGAAAATCGTCTTGTTACGGAAGATAGGCGCACCATCGAAGTTCATAACCTTCTCCTGAGAACTCAGCTCAATCTGAGAGGAATTGAGCATTGTATCCAATTCAAGGATGTTCCTCGGGACTGTAAGCCAATTTGAGAACCTACGGGATACATTCATATCGAGTTCAGTATAGATTCTGATAGGTCCTTCAAAATAATACTTAACGGTCTTGTAGCTGTTGTTACAGCGATTGCAGAACTTAATGAGCCACTGCTTATCCATGCCTACTTCCATCGGGAGGCAAGCGAAGATAACTTCCCAAAGATTCTTCTGAATCTTTACATCCTTGTACTCCGGGAGAAGCAGTAAGTCAGGGAGAATCTGTAATTCAGAATCGTCAACATACTTATCGAACTGCTCCTTAGACAGCAAGTCTAAACCAAGGACAGTGCAGAACCTTGCGATTCTAGGGTACAGCAGTGATGTGCAACAAGGGTCTGAACATGTCATATATCCGCTGTCCGGAACATCAAGAATCTTACCGCATGACTTACATACGATACGCTTAGCCAACCTAGCGGAATGGTTAGATGACTTGGTATCGCTCCAAATAACCGTCTCACCATCCAATACGAGCTGAGAACCCTTCTGAACATTGAAGTACGCTGAATCCGGGTAGTTCATGGTAAGGTCTTCGCCATCACCATACTGAACTTTGTACTTGATATAACCGGAATGGTTTACATACTTCGCTGTACCGGTAACTGTAACAGTTTCAAGCTGTAACGGATAGAAGTAAGGTTTAGTGGAACCCTCATAAACAATGTATCCGGAAATGAGCGGGTACTTAAAAGGATAATGAATATTACTTGTAATAAAGTCTTTAAGGGACTTATCCGTAGCATCGGAGGGGATGAGCCACGAAGGGAGGATATCAAATCCGGACATTCTTCCCCAAGAGTTCAATGCTGTGGAATTGCTGATGGATGCAGAACCACTATCGACATTACCGATAAAGAACTTGTACTTGATATTGCCATCAATGATGTCCTTGATGATACGGTTGTACTCACACTGAGGTAACTTGCCCTTAGGTGACTTGAATACATCAGAATAGAATACACCCCAAACATGAGATGATGTTCCCGTAAGCTTGATGGAACCCGGAACTAATCCATTGTTCACTACAGCTTTAGTGAAATCTGCGCTGATTACACTGCTGTCTTCAGCCCCATTGTGAGGAACAAAGCCCTCCAAAATCTTGTTGAGCTGACCGTGAGCATCGTACTGCAAGGTTACTTGCAATCCCGTAGGTACGATGTAAATGAGGGAGCCTGCTTTGCAAAAGGTTTTTGTTATCAGCATTTTAATGCCTCCTGAAAATTTATTAAAGTTAAGCCGAAGCTTAATACTTCCTATATTGCTGTCCGAAACCCGGGATGTAATTAGGTTTTCCGTTCCTATTAATGCCGTAGTTTCGAGGTCCATTAACGCTCGTAATGGCGTTGATTATCTGCTTCGCCGGAGGTTTTACTATATCGGCGTGAGCCACAAGTGTTGTCATGCATCCGCACAAAGCGTCCGCGCAGTCCTTACCAATACCCTTACTATTATAGCCATTAGCGAGGCAAGGCAGTGCCGTTATGGAATTGCTCTGAGGCGGATGGTTGATTACTCCGTTGACACGCTGAAGATTGATTAATTCGATTTCCTGCAATTCGTGTTTAATCAGCTCTACGCGTTGGTCTTGAAGCAAGTTGCGTAATCCGATGTACGGGTCTTCCTTAGCGTCAACGGACACCTTCTCGGTTACACAGCCCTGCTGATTAAGGTTCTCTCGAACATAAGCGGACTGATATTGGTCGGTCGAGACTACACCAATATTAAATCCGTTCTTCTTCAACCAAATGATAAAATTAATTACCTTTTGGAATGACATACGGTCGCCACGGGGCGCTCCGATAGCTACTTGAAATACCTCCTTAAAGAAGGGCATAGTGATACGCTTATTAGTCAGCGGGTCTAATATCGTCTTATCCCCGTCACGAACTCCGCCGGCTATACCGATGTGGTCGGATACCTCAGCGAAGTCGATATGGATATGCAAGGGCAGGCGTTTAAGTTCTGCCGGTACCACTTCAAGATGAAAATGACGCTCCAAGGTGTCATTGTCCTGAATGCCGATTTCGTAGTAGTCCTCGAAGAACGGATTCTGTCGGGTTTCAGATATATTCGGAGTAATTATATCCTGAGTAATGAAGCCCATCGCACCTACTACAGAAATGCCGGCGATGTCTCGGAGGGCAATATCGTAGTCCGCCTTAAAGTTAGGTTTGTAATCTGCCGGAATCTCCAAGACCTTGTAACCCTCGGCTTCATACTCCCTCAGATGCTCAGGGTCATCATTCTCGTCCGGTACAACAAATCCGCGCTTGAATCGGTTGCCTACGGTAATATGGAACTTCTCGGTACCAAAACGGTATGCCGGCAAAACCTCCCACTGAGGTCTGTCAAACAGATATAAGTGCGTATTACCTGCGTCCAACTGTTTTTCAACATGTTCGGAAAGATAATCGTTATCACTGTTCTTGGATGAACATGTAAACATCTTGCCATAGATTCTACCATTAAGCTTAAAGGTACCGGTGATACGGGCATTAGCCGTGTCATACAGATGCTTCATGTGTGTCTTGGATATAGTAAGGTCTTTTACACCGGCACGGGCGAAGTTTACCTCATCCATGCAACACGCCCATAGTTGCATACCAAGAACATGTGCCGAATCCGAAGCGGCCACCAACTCTATCTGATTGCCTTCCGGAATATATATGGGGCGAGTAGCACTGTTTGTAAAAGAGCCATGACGGTTAAACCACGGTGAGCGTTTAAGGGTATCGTTATACTCGCGGAACGCTACGCCCTGAGCCAAGTCCTTGGTCAAGTTAGCGAACGCGATGGTAGCCCTAGATACCTCTTTCAGACCGAAATACTTCTGCGGATTTCTGTAACACATAAGTAAATAGGTCATGTAACACATGCATGAGACAGCAGTTGAGCTTTTGCCGATACGAGTGGCCCCACTCAGGACTACTTCATAAATGTCGCGTGAGTTATCGAAAACGGAATCGTAAACTTCCCACCAACCGGGGTAAATCTGATTGCCGTGGTCATTGGATTCGCCTAGATACTCCGGGTCGCACAAGAATCTATCTATGCTGACCGGAACCTCCTTGAAGTCCACCAAGTAGATGGTTTCGAGCGTTTCTGAATAACCCTTATCGGATAATTCTTCCAATATGGTTATAAACTGCTTCTGTTCTAATGGTGTACTTTGGTCGAAGATACCTTGAATACGAGAGATGATATCCTCGCCATCCAAAGCGTCACTCCGCACCGGCGTTTCTATCATCTGTCTCACCACTGTCTGCGTTCTGTGTGTCAGCTTCTTCAGCATTGACTACTTTAGCATCAACTTCCTTAGCGTCACCCTGAGGCAAATCGGGGTTTGCTTTGCGTAACTCAGTCAATAAAGCTTGGGCACCGGTACGAATAGTATTGCGGGATTCCTGAGAAATAATAGACACCCCAAATGAATTAGTTTCCATCTCGGGTTCCGGTACAAGAAATTCGATATTCATGTCTAAGTAGGGTTTGATTAACTGCTGAGACTGAATCATGGTTTCCTGAAGCTGTTGCTGTACCTTTAAGAGTACAAGCATTGTCTCGGGTTCCGCAGAATCCATGCCTCCGATGTTCATCCTGATAGCATCGTATATCTTATCTTCGAGGTCATCCATCAAATCGGTGAACTCGATAATCCTAGCTACCTGATGATATACGCGGAGTACAGTGATACTATTCATAGCCCGCCTGACTGCGCCAACATCGTTGCGGTTAAATGACAACAAAATCGAACGCATGTCCGCTATCTGATTCTTCTGCTCTTTTAATAGGGGGCTTGCGAGTGAAAGACTATTATCTATTGAAAGACTATTATCTTCAGACCCTTCCCCAACGGTTTTAGGTTCGGTATCCATAAGGTTATCTGTCCTTTTGAATTTTTAGATACCAATATATAAGGTTATAAAATAAAAGGCAGGCTGTTACGCCTGCCCTCTATGTTTATTTGGTCGGGTTTTGGTTATTCGTCAAATTCAACATCCATGGTTATTACTGCACCATTCGTAAGCCATACCTTAATCGTGCGAACATCGTGATAGATACCCACGGATGAATCAGCCGGCTCATACTCAGTGTAAACCTCCTTGATGCCTTCGATACCTGAATCACGGATAGTCTCGACAATGCCTGCATAAGCGTTATTGATAAGGGAGCGGTTATACGCGTCCACTTCAGCGTAATAACTGCTGATAGCGTCATCCAACATGAAGAATACTTCATCGGAGGCATTAGCCCTGACATCCTCGATATCCTCAGGAACATTATCGGATGTATCATAATTAGCCAACTCAGCATCAACGAGGCTGTCGATAATGCTGTCATCCTGAAGATACTTCTTATTAAGCATTTCCGCCGTAGCTTCGTCTAATTCCTCAGGAACGCCGAGCTTGGCGAAAACATCTAATGCAATATTATGTGCGTCATTATACTGAATCATTGTCTAACCTTCGTATTAAACCTTAAAGTCCTTGAACTTAACTCCGCACTCCTTGAATGCCTTTTTGAGTTCGGAATACGGCTCATCACCGGTCATCTCGCACTCACCCATGAAGTTATCAAGGGTTTCACCGACATAGGAGGTGCCACCGCCTTCGCCGGGACCATCTACTAACTCGATTTCAGCCCACTTTTCCTCAGGGATGACATCCTTAATCGTCTTACCGGAACTCTTGGATGCAGAAGCAACCTCAGTGCTTGCCTTGATATCGAAAAGAATTGTGGCAAGGTTAGCGATGCTATCCTTAGTAACATCATCCTTTTTACCGGACTTACCGAGAATATCGATAGCGGCCTTGATGTGGCTTAATGCCTGCTCATTAGCAGAAAGCTTCTTAGAAGCCCTGACAGCCGAGCCAAAGACTTCACCATACTCGTCATAAGCCCTGCTACCTAACTTCTCAGCTTCCTCACAAGCAACTTCATTTATCCAATGCATGTACTTGGTTTCAGCGATACAATCACGGTATTCCTTAGGAAGAACCTTCTTACCTCTCTTGAAGTAAGCAACATCATTCCTGAAGATAATCGTGCCGTCCTCAATCATTTTAAGGACATTATCTACTGTAGCCGGAAGCACCGCAGAAGAAGCGCGGACAACCCTCGATGAAGCCTTAACCTTCCTCTTGGAAATCATAATCTTCTTAGAAGACTTTACATTGTAGCCTCTTGCAATCTCGTAATCGTCAGCCATAGTTTCACCTCCGGGGAAAGAATAAATCGGTATTTCTTCCCCGTCCACACCGGGGTCAACACGCTTGAATGTTCCAACATAGCCATCTCTCTCGATGTACTTAGGGTAGTTCTTGGAAGCCTTGATAGCACCACAACCCTCGATGTCTTCGTCATCATAAGTCGGTTTATAACCACCATAAGGAAGTTCCTCGCTGTAATTAGGAAGATTCACGATAGTATCAACGAAATCGTTAGCTTCTTCCTCAGTGTCGAAATAATAAGTCTGAGAATCAGTGTTATCATCATATACCCACCAATCCTTAGTATTGAAATCCTGACCTACTACAAAACGGTCTTTTCTATTTTCGAGGGAAGCCTTGATATCGGTACTAGAACGAACCTTATCATAGTATCTGTTAAGACCTAACTTTTTGCCAAGGAATTTACCCATATCTTTAGCCTCTTTCTGTCTCTGTTTTTCTGCGGACGGCAAACACTTAGGATTATTAATTCTTATCTCTATCTGTCTGCAAGGGTCTTTGAACTCCGGATGCTCAGCT
>JAZLCB010000382.1:0-3071 GCA_045614005.1 Clostridia bacterium | reverse complement strand
CTGAACATACTTTTTTAAAAATATTTCCAAAAAAATAAAATTTACTATTGACAAACCACAAACCTTTTGATATAATAATGTGGCTATCGAGATGTAGCGCAGTTGGTAGCGCGCATGGTTTGGGACCATGATGCCGTAGGTTCGAATCCTATCATCTCGACCAGATATGACTAAAACGAACACCCGTGATTATGGAGCCGTTTTAGTCATTTTTGTTTTATGTAAAAAGAGTCACTCGATTGAGTGACTCTTTTTGCATTTATGATATCATTTATCTTTTTTGTTAGCTCCACAATATGTTAGCGTTTATATCCAATCAAAAAATAAATATCCCCACTAATATGCTCACCTTTGAAGTAATTGCCGTATGTTTCATCATCAACTACCTTGAATCGCGGGTCAGGTTTAGGCGTGTAGTCGGTGTACTCTGCTATTGATACAACCGACTCGCAGCCTTTTTCAGGGAAAAGAAACACGGTGGCATCCTTAAGTCCTGTTATTTTGATGGCTCGTCTGTATCTTGCATTGACGGGAGGCGCTTCTCTGCAAGAGATAACACCGTCTGTCTGTTTCACGAATACGCGACATTCCCGATGCTCACTTCGGCTAAAACGATATGATGATTTTTCATTTGTTATTTCAGTATCTGTTCCGCAAAGTATGGGTGCTCCGAGTGGAAATTTAAATTGCGTATCAGTAGTGGTGTTTGCATTGTATACCGAGAAAAACAGAGCGTTGTCTTTTCGTGCTATACCTATTGTGGGAGGCTTTATGCATTCCTCTTTTTTTGTGAAAGCTATACTATATCCAAATTCAGATAAGGCTTCACGCAGACTTTTTGCATTTTCTGTCGAGTTAAGCTTTATCAGTCCTCTAAAGCTTTGGACACTTTCCAGCTTTTGAAGTGTTCCGTACATCAAAACGCCAATGCCGTACTTTGCGAGGCTCATTAATTTTTCAAGGACTTTAAAATTTTCGGGAACAGGTGAGATTATGATGCTTTTTTTGTAAACGCTTAAGTCGTGTCTAATAAAATTGTCGGTTGACACCACACAACAGAGCGGCAAGCCGTCATTGATTGCATCACAAATGTAGTTGTCACCAATGTTCATTTCTCGAAGAAGTTCTGCGTCGTGTGAGGTGGTATACTCTCTCATAGGATAAATCCATACCAGTGGTGCAGGCTCGTCAGCAGCATCCTTTTCGGCTTTCAGTATATGTGGTAGAGGCTCGTTGACGCACGCATCAGGCATGCCTCCGTAAGAATTATCAATAGAAAGAATATTAAGGGAATTTGCAGTTTCAACCTTTCCATCTGCATTGATGCGTGAAATTGCCATAGGCAGATAAATATCGCTCGGTGCTCCATCGTAGCGGTCGTACCAAGGAGAGTTGATCCACCAAGGGTCGTGGATATAATATCTAAATGGAAATCTCTCGCTTGGCAACTCACATATGCGTGTCATATGTCCCATAATCTCAAGACCGTAATTGTCAGTAAGTGCCGCCCAAGGAGAGTTTGGCGGTGCGGTAATGTCAAGATTGGCGTTGTAAATATCATGCAGCGGAACACCGTCGCTTGCGTAGTCGATGCCTACCGAATTGTTCGTGCCTCTCGTTTCAAGTGGGAATGAGCACTCTTTTCTAAAAAGCTTCCAAAATGCAAACACATTTTCCTTTGTTGCCGAGAGCCTTTCGGGATAGTAGTTCTCTCCATCGAAAATTTTTCCCGTTTTATCCCAAGGGTTGGCACTGAATCCGAGCCCGTTTGAGAGCCATAAATAATCAAATCCCATATCCTTCAAAAATATTTCGGATTGCTTTCCAAGGAATGTTCCAAACGGTGTGCCCTCGGGAATGCCATTTGGATATGACGCATAGTAACGATTATCCGCATTTAATTTTGCGGTGGCATCCACGAAGCCAAATTTATCCATCCTACTGCCCGTGCATATCTCAAGATGACGGTTATATTTAAAATCTGAAATAGCAAACTCCGGACCGATGTCAAAGGTTTCCCCTACTCGTATAGTGGCGTTTGGAAAAGCCTTTTTCCCTTCCTCTTTCAGACAAGAAACGATGTTTTTGAGAATACCGTAGGTCATAACAGGCACATTTTTGATATAATCCTGTTTTCTTTCGTGCAGTGATGTTTCAAGGGGTGCGTTGTCATCCAAATATGGGAGATTTGCCGTTCCGACAAAATGAGCCCATTCAAATGTTTCTTCCAAATCACCTGCATAATCGAGAATCTCACTCCCGTCACCCACCCAAAGCATAATAGCGACATTTTTTCTATTTTTCAGAAGCGGTTTCCACTGTTCAAAAATTTGCACGCAAATTCTGCGAATATAATTATCATCTGTTTGCTTAAACGGTTTTAAGCTCAATTCCAAATTGATGTTTTTAAACATTTGCTTTCTCCTTCATCCTTAATATGCTTTACAAATTTCATAGTAACACAATACAGTATTTTTGTCAACGAAAATACAAGCAAAATATTTTAAAAGCAAAAGTAAGGTTGAAATCCGTTTTTTACACCCCTAAAATACCTAATTTAAGCAAATCCAAAATTTCCAAAGGTGGACTTTTCAAATGCATTTCAACCCTTAATTTTACCATTTTTACAAAAATGCCATTTTTTCTAAAGTACTAAAAAGCCTTATACTGTAAGGGTTTATCGCACATTTTCAATCTTGTTCGTCTGAGGTTGGGGCTCTCCGACCAAAAAAAACAGCCGAAAACAAGCTATTTTGACTTGTTTTTGGCTGTTTTTCTATATATTTTTAACAAAATTGGCTTTTTCAGTTGACCACAGACTTGTCTTATTTTTTGGTTTTTAAGAGTTTTTTATTGCTTTTTCTCAATCATTTTGAAAATTCCTTTTCTTTCGTCTACTGCACATCAATTTTTGCATTTTGGCAAAAAACTATTGCGCTTTTATGAGAACTGTGGATACTAACGGCAGAAGAATAGCCACCGACATTTTCTTGTCGGTGGCTATTTTCATGTGCACTACGGCTCGGTTTTGTTCCTGAAGCAGTACAGCGTACTGCGGTTCGGTCCTTCCA
>JAZLCB010000381.1:0-4583 GCA_045614005.1 Clostridia bacterium | reverse complement strand
GGGTTGCAAGAGAATGGGCAATCTTGACGAAAAAAGAGTGGATGCCATTGTAGATACTGCGTTGGAATACGGAGTGAACTTTTTTGACCATGCAGATATCTACGGCAAAGGAAATGCAGAAAAGGTTTTTGGCGAATATTTAAAGCGTCACGAGGGCGCAAGAGACAAAATGATATTGCAGACAAAGTGTGCCATCCATGACGGACAGTTTGACTTTTCGAAGGAGCATATCTTAAAATCTGTTGACGGAAGTTTGTCCCGACTCGGAGTGGAGTATGTAGATGTGCTTCTTCTTCATCGCCCCGATACGCTCATGGAACCCGACGAAGTAGCAGAAGCATTTGATATATTGGAATCATCGGGCAAAGTAAAGTATTTTGGTGTGTCAAATCAGAATGTTATGCAGATGGAGCTTTTAAAAACTTCGGTAAAACAACCGCTTATTATAAATCAGCTTCAGTTTTCTGTTACAGAAGCAGGCTTGGTAACTTCGGGAATGAATGTGAACATGAAAAATGCTGAATCTGTAATGCACGATGGCTCGTTTTTGGAATACAGCAGAATCAAAAACATCACCATTCAGGCGTGGTCGCCATTCCAATATGGATTTTTCGAGGGCAATTTTGTTGATAACGAAAAGTTTCCAAAGCTTAATCAAAAGCTTACTGAAATAGGAGAGAAATACAATCTTACAAAAACAGGTGTTGCCGCCGCGTGGATACTTCGCCATCCTGCAAATATACAGCTTATTGCAGGTACAATGAATCCTGTCCATCTCGCAGAAATCTGCAAAGCGGCAGATGTGACCCTTACACGTTCCGAATGGTACGAAATTTATCGTAGTGCAGGCCATATGTTGCCGTAATGCAGAAAAGGAGTGAAAATAATGCTCAATCTTGAAATGCATCCGTATTTTGAAAAATTCACAGACGCCGAGAGTGGTGTTGAAAGTTATATTCTTACCAAAAAGCCCACAAGGGTAGTGCAGTCTTTTTATTTTGTTAATCAGTCATTCTCCGATAACGGAAAGTATCTTTGGATGTACTGTGCTTGCCCTCCGCTTCCGTACAGGTCGCTTGCCGTTGTTGGTATGGATGAAAACAAACCGTTTATAAAGCATTTTCCCCATGCAATATGGGATCATGCCGCACCACTCGTAGCTGAGGGCGGAGAGAGTGTATACTTTGCTTTGCGTGGTGTGGTCTATCAGATGTTTTTAGATGGGACGGTTGAAGTGTTTGCCAAAGTTCCCGAGGATTATGTTAAAAACAGATTAGTGTTCTGGGCAGGCACACACCTTACTATATCGGCAGACAAAAAATACACGGTTTTAGATGGTAATGTGGGTAACGAATATTTCGTATCAACAATAGACATGAAGACAAGAGAAGTAAAAATAATACATGATTTTGCACATTGTCACAATCATGCACAGTTTTCACCCGTAGACCCCGATTTGTTCCTGTATGACGAGGATTGGTGTATCGACCCGATAAGCGGCAGACACCACAACTTTAATTCAAGAGCTTGGTTTATGAATATACAGGGGACAAGGTATGAGCCTGTAAGCCCCGATAAATGGTTTGGCAAAAACTCGCAGATATGCCATGATTTCTGGGCGGGCGATGGAAGTGCTTGCTGGATCGATTATGAAAAAGGCGCATTTGAAATGAATATGAAAACAGGCAACACCACGCATGTGTGGAAAAGACCTTTGTGTCATGCCCACTGCAATTACGACAGAAGCCTCTGGTGTGCGGATCAGTCACCGTATTATTGGACAGATGTGCCTTGCGAAACGCTGTTTTATCATAGGGATACCAATACCGAAATCAAGATTTTTTCTAAGATGCCTGCACCCGAATATCCCCGTAGCAGTTGGCATATTGATCCTCATCCGCAATTCACCTTGGATGGGGAGTATATAGTATCTACAATCACCGTAAGAAACGGTACTGTAGACTTGGCTATTACACCTGTTTATAGAATATTGGAAAAATATGGTCTGCAAAGATAGTTACAGAGTTTTGTGCCTTGAAAAAATCTTCATTATATTGTAAAAAAATATTTAAAAAGACTTGATTTTTTCAATATGTTGTGCTATTATATATGTAATCAGTAATATGCTGATATCATTTCATAACATCAGATACTAAGAGAGTGGGTTGACAAACCCACTCTTTCGTATTGTTAAGCGAGGTGTTTATATGGCAGTTGGTTCTAAAGTTACCGAGGTTGTACTCGGTATGGCTCTGCCCATTGCACAGGCAGAGGGATGCACAGTCTACGATGTAGAGTACAAGAAAGAAGGCTCGGATTATGTTATGAGAGTTATTCTTGATACACTCGATGATGATGTGCCTGTATCCATTACAATGTGCGAAAATGTGAGCCGTGCTCTCAGCGAAGCGCTTGATGGCAATGACCCCACAAACAGTCCCTATATTCTGGAGGTTACATCTCCGGGGTTGGACAGACCGCTGAAAAAAGATGAAGACTTTGTAAGGTTTGCCGGCAAGGAAGTCGAAATCGGCTTATATAAGCAGGTAAACGGCACAAAACTTCTTTGCGGTACACTCATCGGTCTTGAAGATGGTGCTGTAGCAATCACCGCTTCGGGCGAAAAGATAGTTGTAAAAAGGGAAGATGCTTCCTTTGTAAGATTGGCAGTAATTTTTTAATATATATACAATACATGAGAGGAATGATTATAAAAAATGAACAGTGAATTTCTTAACGCATTGGACGAAATCGAAAAGGTAAAAAACATAAGCAAAGATATTTTGCTCGATGCCATTGATGCGGCTTTGGTATCCGCATACAAAAGAAACTACAATACCAACCACAGCAATGTTCTTGTAAACATTGACCGTGAAAGCGGTGAAATCAAAGTATTCAAGCAGATGGAAGTTGTAGAAGAAGTTACAGACTCCTTCTGCCAGATATCTCTTGACGAAGCACAGCAGATAAGCGGTTCTCACGAAGTGGGCGACATAGTAAATGTTGAAGAAAAGCCCGCGGATTTCGGAAGAATAGCAGCACAGACTGCAAAGCAGGTTGTAATGCAGAGAATCCGCGAAGCAGAGCGTACACTCATATTTGATGAGTTTTCCGAAAAGGAACACAAAATACTCGTTGGTACAGTTCAGCGTATCGAAAAGAAAAACATTTATCTCGATATCGGCAAGACAGAAGCTTATCTTGCTCCCGGTGAACAGGTACCCACAGAGGACTATTCCTTCCACAAGAGAATGAAGGTTTATGTTACCGAAGTTAAGAGAACAACAAAAGGACCTCTTGTTACAGTATCCAGAACAAGACCCGGCCTTGTTGTAAAACTCTTTGAAGAAGAAATTCCCGAAATCCATGACGGAATTGTCGAAATCAAGAGCATCTCCAGAGAACCCGGTTCCAGAACAAAGCTTGCTGTTTACTCCAACGACCCCAACGTAGATCCCATAGGCTCCTGTATCGGTGCTAAGGGTACCAGAGTTCAGGGTATAGTAGACGAATTAAACGGCGAGAAGATAGATATCGTTAAGTATAGCGAAGATCCCGGCGAATTCATAAGAGCAAGTTTGAATCCTGCTGAGGTTATAAGCCTTGATGTAGACACCGAAAACAAGGAAGCTTATGTAATTGTTCCTGCATCTCAGCTCTCCCTTGCTATTGGTAAGGAGGGTCAGAATGCCCGCCTTGCTGCTCGTCTTACAGGCTACAAGATAGATATTAAAAGTGACGTTCAGTAATAACTGAGGTGATTGTATGAGCAAAAATCCCCTGCCAACAAGAATGTGCTCGGGTTGTATGATACGCCGTCCAAAAATTGAGCTTACAAGAATAGTTGCTCTCTCGGATGGCAAGGCTATCATAGATACAGAGCAAAATCTTCCCGGAAGAGGGGTGTATGTATGTCTTAGTAAGTCCTGCATAGAGCAAGCGGAAAAGAAAAATCGCTTTGCAAGAGGACTCAAACGCGAAATAGACAAGACTATATACAGCGAGCTTAAGAATCTTGCAGATTAAGAGGTGATGGTATGCAAAAGGCACTAAGTCTTATAGGTCTTGCCAAGAGGGCAGGAAGAGCTGTTTCGGGCGAGGGCGCGGTAAAGGATGCCATACGCTACGGCAAAGCACAGCTTGTAATCATTGCCGAGGATGCAAGTGATAATACAAAAAAGAGCATAACAAACAGTTGCAAATATTATGAAGTCGCGTGCTACATATGTGGTACAAAGGATGCTATAGGGCATGCACTGGGCAGAGAATACAATGCTTCGGTGTGTATTACAGACAGCGGATTCGCTTCCAAGATAGAATCCAATTTGCAACGCAATACTAATGGAGGTGAACAATTATGACCGGACCAAGAGTACACGAATTAGGTAAGGACATAAATTTAACAAGTAAGGTGCTCATTGAGCTTTTGGAAAAGTACGGTATTACCGTAAAGAACCATATGACAACTCTGGAGCTTGACGAAACAGATGTTGTTCTCACAGCACTTTTAAACAAATATGATGATGGTTCCAGCATAGAAGATTACTACACAAAGCTTCATATGGAATCTCAGGAAGCAGAAG
>JAZLCB010000380.1:0-8954 GCA_045614005.1 Clostridia bacterium | reverse complement strand
ATAGTCTTGTCGCATCCCATATCCATAGCCCTTTTAAAAGGTACGGAATCCGCCACACCGCCGTCCATATATTTCTTGCCGTTTATGGTTACTATAGGGAACATAAGCGGAAGTGAACAGCTTGCCACGAGTATATCCCACCCTTTTTGTGGGTTTTGAATTTTTAGATATTCAGGCTCGCCTGTTTCCACGTTGGTTACGGTAGCCTCGGCTACTCCCTTAAACTCTTCAAACTTGTCGTAGTCGTAGGGTACGAGCTTGTCGGGCACGGTTTGGAACACATATTTAATGTTGTAAAGGCTTCGGTTCTTAGGGTTAAGAAAATGCCTGAAACCGCTGTATTCTTTTTTGGGCAGGTGTTTCATGCCTATGGTAAGCCCTCTTCCGATCTGGTGTGTTGCATAGTTCATGGCATTGGCTATGCCTGCCGAAGCACCGCCGAGATAGTCTACGGGGATATCCGCTTCCATCATGGCATCCATTACACCTATGGCAAAATATGTGCGGCTTGCACCGCCCTCTACTATAAGTCCTGTCATGTTTATCGTTCCTTTACAAAGCATTTGTTATGCGTGCAAACTCCTCGTCCGAGAGAGTTTCGCCACGCCTTTTTTCGTCTATATCTGCACTTTTTAATACTTCGAGGATTCTTTCTTTAGAAAGTCCGAGTCCCGATGATAGTGCATTAAGAAGCGTTTTTCGTCTTAGTGCAAAGGCGGCTTTTATCACCTTGAAATACAGCTGCTCGTCCTTTACCTCTACAGGTGGTTTGGAGCGCATGGTAAGCTTTATTACCGCGGATTCCACCTTGGGAGGGGGCATAAAAGATGACGGCGGTACTATGGTTACAATCTCCGTGGTTGCATAGTAGCCTACTGCAAGGGTAAGCACGCCGTAGTCTTTGCTTCCCGGTTTTGCACCGATTCTCAGCGCAACTTCCTTTTGTATCATTATGGTTATATCTTCTATGGGAAGCTCGGGACTAAGAAGGCTCATTATTACAGGGCTTGTAATGTAGTATGGCAGATTTGCACACACCTTTACGCTTGCACCGCCAAACTCCCTGTCCGAGAGCTCTTTTATATCCGTTTTCATTATGTCGGCATGGATTATTTCAAGGTTGTCAAATTCCTTCAGGTTGTCTGTAAGAATCGGTATTGCCGCGGAGTCTATCTCCACGCACACCACCTTGGACGCACGTTCACACAGCCTTTGTGTAAGTGTGCCGAAACCCGGTCCTATTTCAAGAACATTTGCGCCTTCGGGTGCGGCACTTTCCACTATTTCGGTAAGCGCTCTCTCGTCTATAAGAAAGTTCTGACCCAGGGATTTTGAAAAATTAAAGCCGTTTTTGGAGAGTATTTCTTTTATAACGGCGGGATTTGCAAGGTTTTTCATCATATCACCTCATTATAAATTATAGTATCTATCTTGTAAAATATCAAGTGTTTTTCTTGCACAGATTGACAAAAAGATAAATAAGTAATATCATATTTATATAATATTTTACGGAGGCAAATACTATGGAATGGATTTGTGTGAGTGTGTACACCACAAGCTTTGGTATAGATGCGGTATGCTCCGCCCTCACGGATGCAGGTATATCGGGCTTTGAAATAGAAGACGAAAACGAATTTACCGAGTTTTTGGAACAGAACAAAAAATATTGGGACTATGTGGATGACGAGCTCATAGAGTCCAAAAAGGGCGAAACCAAGGTTAAATTTTATGTAGAAAACAATGCCGATGCCAAGGATACACTCATAAATGCAGAGAAGGCACTCAGCGACTTAAAAGCTTCGGACAGCGAAAACGAGCTCGGAAGCCTTGCTGTAGAAACCTCGGGACTAAACGAGGAGGACTGGGCAAACAACTGGAAACAGTATTTCAAGCCCATAGAAGTAGGCGAAAAAATCCTCATTCAGCCCGAATGGGCACCTCTTGACGGCGATACCGACAGAGTGGTATTTACCGTAAACCCCGGCATGACTTTCGGCACAGGCACTCACGCCAGCACCAAGATGTGCATATGTCAGCTTGAAAAATATGTAGACGAAGATACAATGCTTCTTGACGCAGGTTGCGGCAGCGGTATCCTTTCGGTAATAGCTCTTATGCTCGGAGCAAAAGATGCAAAGGCGGTAGACATAGACGAAAACTGCATTCATGTAGCATACGAAAATGCAGACCGAAACGGCGTAGACCGCACCAAATACGAAGTTTTTGCAGGCGATGTAACAAGCGATAAGGCACTTTTTGATACACTTTCCAAAACAAAGTACAATGTTATTGTAGCAAATATCGTAGCCGATGTTATCATAGCTCTTCTTCCTACAGTAAAGAAGCTTATTGCCGAAAACGGCATATTCATCTGCTCGGGCATAATAGCCGAACGACTCGAAGATGTTAAAAAAGCCATGGCTAAAGAAAATGTAGCTGTAACCGAGGTTATTACCGAGGACGGATGGTGTTGTATAACAAGCGATTTCGCAAAATAGCAAAAAGCACTTGCATATAGCGGTAGGTATATGTTATACTACAATATATGAGGAGTAAGATTATGCATAGATTTTTTGTTTCAAAATCTTTCATAACAGAGTCTTCTGTTAACCTTTCGGGCGACGATGTCAAGCACATAACAAGGGTTTTAAGACTTACCGTCGGCGACAATATTATGATTTGCGACGGCGAGGGTACGGATTACCTTTGCTCCATATCGGAGTGTGGCAAGGATTTTGTCATAGCCGATATAATAGAAAAAACCGAGTGCAAAACCGAAAGTAAAGTAAAGATAACGCTCTATCAGGGGCTTCCCAAGGGCGACAAAATGGATTATATAGTGCAAAAGTGCGTGGAGCTGGGTGTTTGCAAAATCGTTCCCGTTGTTATGAAGCGTACTGTTGTTAAAGTAAAAGAGGGTTCTAACAAAAATGCCAGATGGCAACGAATAGCCGAGGAGGCAGCCAAGCAGTCCGAAAGGGGCATTATCCCTGTGGTAGGCGATACCATAAGCTACTCCGAGATGCTGGGTAACCTTGGCGAGGACTCACTTACCATACTTGCATACGAAAATGAGAAAACCACTTCTTTAAAGAATGTGCTCTCTTCCTGCAAAACGGACAAAATCAATATTATAATAGGCCCTGAGGGCGGTTTTGAAGAACAGGAAGTTCTCTTGGCACAGGATAGAGGAAGTAAGGTTGTAACTTTAGGAAACAGAATATTAAGATGCGAAACAGCACCGGTTGCATTGGTATCGGCAGTTATGTACGAGCTCGACTGGTAACTGATATAAAGGAGAATCAGCATGACAGCAAAAAAATCTTCCGAAAAAATCATGAAGCACGAAAGATGCGAAAGGCACTCCAATCTTGCACTTCTTACCACCGTTATGGCAATGGTAGGCTTTGTGGTGCTTATGTTTGTATATATAGGACAGCGTAACCCGGCTCACTGGCTTCTTGTTCGTAATATGTCCAAGATATGCGCAGTTATCTTCTGGATTGCAGCGGCATCCTTTGCTGTAAATTCCGTTAAGAAGAAAAAGCCTTTCCTTGCAGAATATGTAATCTATACTATTATCATAGGATTTGGTTTGTTCTTTATGTACACAAGACCCTCATTTTTGAGAACAATATTAGAGGGAACATACCTTCAGGAAAACTGGGCAGGCGGTATCTTCAAGGGCATGTGCATACTTCTTGTAATCTATTCTGTTGTAAGTATCGCATGGCATGTTGTTCTGGCAACACCCGGAAAGAGTAAGAAAAAATGAGAATCCTTTTGCAAAGAGTAAAGAAAGCATCTGTTACCATAGACGGCAAGATGCACAGCAGTATAGAACATGGCCTTCTTGCACTCGTGGGATTTTGCGAGGGCGACAAGGAGGAGTACATTCTCCCCATGGCGCAAAAGATGGCAGGCTTAAGAATATTTGAAGACGAAAACGAAAAGATGAACCTCTCTGTGGCAGATGTAGACGGAAGTATACTTGCAGTAAGTCAGTTTACTCTGTATGCGGATTGCTCACACGGCAGACGTCCTTCGTTTATAGGGGCGTTAAAGCCCGATATTGCAGAAGTGTATTACGACAAATTCGTAAAGGTACTTGGCGAAATTACAGGCAGGCAAATCGGCACAGGAGTTTTTGGTGCAGATATGAAGGTGGAGCTTTTAAATGACGGCCCCGTTACCATAATGCTCGACTCGGAAGACATAATAAAAAAGTAATAATAATTTCCAAAAAAGGATACAATAAATACATCGCCAAATGGCGGTGTATTTCTTTTTTGGGAGATGATTGTTTGAGACAGTTTATTGAGATTACCGATGTGCACGCTACAGAAATTTTGGATTCCAGAGGCAACCCCACCGTAGAAGCTACCGTAATAACCGAGGATGGCTATGTGGGTAGGGCTTCTGTTCCGTCGGGTGCTTCTACAGGCATCTACGAGGCAACAGAGCTTCGCGATGGTGGTGAGCGTTACAAGGGGCTTGGTGTCATTAAAGCGGTGCAAAATGTAAACACCGTTATATCCGACCGCCTTGCAGGTATGAATGTGCTCGATCAGATGGAGATAGACAGGGTACTCATAGAGCTTGACGGCACAGACAACAAGTCAAAGCTTGGTGCAAATGCTATTCTTGCGGTATCGCTTGCATGTGCCAAGGCGGCGGCAAATGCGCTTGGCATAGACCTCTATCAGTATGTGGGAGGCTCTTTTGCACACAAAATGCCCGTGCCTATGATGAATATATTAAATGGCGGTGCTCACGCAGGTAACAATATAGATATACAGGAATTTATGATTATGCCTGTGGGCTTTACTTCGTTTTCCGAGGCTCTTTGTGCTTCGGCAGAAGTGTTCCATAGTTTAAAGGGCATATTAAAAGAGCGAAAGCTCTCCACAAATGTAGGTGATGAGGGCGGTTTTGCACCATCGCTTGAAAAGGACGAAGAAGCACTCGCCCTCGTGTGCGAAGCTATAGAAAAAGCTGGCTACAAGGCAGGCGGGGATTTTATGCTTGCAATAGATGCGGCATCTTCGGAGTGGATAACCGAGAGCGGAGATTATATAATGCCAAAAAGCGGTATAAAGATGAGTGCTAATGAGCTTGTAAACTACTGGAAGAGCCTTTGCGACAAGTATCCCATATACTCCATAGAGGACGGAGTTGCCGAGGATGACTTCGATGCATGGCAAATTCTTACCAAGGAACTAGGAAATAAAATTCAGCTTGTTGGTGACGACCTTTTTGTAACCAACAGCAAGCGACTTAAGATGGGTATAGAAAAGGGCATGGCAAATGCCATTCTTGTAAAGGTAAATCAGATAGGCACACTCACCGAAACCCTCGATGCCATAGAAACGGCAAAGAGAGCAGGCTACAATGTGGTAATATCGCACCGAAGCGGAGAGACCGAGGACACCACCATAGCAGATATTGCCGTAGCGGTAAATGCAGGGCAGATAAAGACGGGCGCACCGTCACGAAGCGACCGTACAGCCAAGTACAACAGACTTCTTCGCATAGCAAAAGAGCTTGGCGAAAACGCAAAGTACGGTGCGTGTTGAAATGGGTTTTCTTTTGTGGTAAAATAAGTTTGCAATGCAAACTTAGTGAATGATGAAAAACTGATTATTCATTAAGAAACACACCACAAGGAGGACACACCACCTGCTTATAGCACACAAAGCAATGGGGACGCTCTCGCACGCTTCGGGAGGACTCAAACCGCAGACGGACGGTACTATATCTTCGCTAAAAGAAGAGATGCAAAAGGATGGCGTAGACATAGCGGTGGTGCACTCCATAGCTACAAATCCCAAACAGCAGAAGAATGTAAATGATTTTGCCATAGCCGTAAACAGCGAGCCGAATCTTTATGCTTTTGGCTCTGTTCACCCCGATGCTCCCGATGTATTGGAAGAGCTCGAACGAATCAAAGAAGCAGGACTAAAAGGTGTAAAGCTTCATCCCGAATATCAGCGTTTTTATGCCGATGAAGACAGGATGAAGCCAATATATAAAAAGATATCCGAGCTGGGACTTATGACAATATTCCATGCGGGTCACGATTTTGGCTTTGCGCCTCCGTATCATTGCATGCCCGATAATGCACTCCGCGCACTTGCGCATTTCGATTCGCCCGTAATCCTTGCCCATTGGGGCGGACTTGGCGTTTGCGACGAGGTTATAGACAAGCTCTGCGGACTTGATGTGTGGTTTGATGTGTCCTTTGGCTACGGTGCAATGCCCCGCGAAATGGCAAAAGCCATTTTGGAAAAGCATACCCCCGACAGACTCCTTTTCGGTTCGGACATGCCGTGGCACAGACCAAGCTGGGAAGTTCGCCTTTTGGACACTTTGGGGCTTACAGAGGAAGAAAAGGACAAGATTTTTTGTAAAAATGCCAAAAAGCTTTTGGACATATAATATTGACATAACACGCTGTAAAAGGTATAATTAATGTATATGAGTATTACAGAGGAGGACATAGTACTATGTTAGTTTCGGCAAGAGAAATGCTTTTAAAAGCAAAAGAAGGTAAGTACGCAGTAGGTCAGTTTAATATAAACAATCTCGAATGGGCAAAGGCCATTCTTCTTACTGCACAGGAGCTCAGCTCTCCCGTTATCCTTGGTGTATCCGAGGGTGCAGGTAAGTACATGTGCGGTTACAAGACAGTAGTTGGCATGGTAAAGGGTATGATAGAGGAATTAAACATTACAGTTCCTGTTGCTATTCACCTTGACCACGGTAGCTATGAACACGCATTAAAGGTTATCGAAGCAGGCTTCTCGTCTGTTATGTTCGACGGTTCTCACTACGATATAGAAGAGAATATCGAAAAGACTAAAGAAATCATCAGAATTGCAAACGAAAAGGGCATTTCCGTAGAAGCGGAAGTTGGTTCTATCGGTGGCGAAGAAGATGGCGTTGTAGGTGGCGGCGAAGTTGCAGACGTTAACGAATGCAAGATGATTGCAGACCTCGGTGTAGATATGCTCGCTGCAGGTATCGGTAACATCCACGGTAAGTACCCCGAAAACTGGGCAGGTCTCCGTTTTGATGTTCTCGAAGAAATCAGCAAGGCTACAAACCCCATGCCTCTCGTTCTTCACGGCGGTACAGGTATTCCCGAAGATATGATTAGGAAGGCTATTTCTCTTGGCGTTGCAAAGATCAACGTTAACACAGAGTGTCAGCTCGCATTCGCAGCTGCTACAAGAGAATATGTTGAAGCAGGCAAGGACCTTTCCGGTAAAGGATTTGACCCCAGAAAACTTCTCGCTCCCGGCTTTGAAGCAATAAAAGCAACCGTAAAGGAAAAGATGGAACTCTTCGGTTCTGTTAACAAGGCTTAAATAACATTACAACAAGGGTTGCTGTATATCGGCAACCTTTGTTAATTCAATAAAAAGGATAAAAATTATGACAAAGATAGATATTATTTCAGGATTTCTTGGTGCGGGAAAAACAACACTGATAAACAAACTGATAAAAGAGGCTTACAACGGTGAAAAAGTAGTTCTTATCGAAAATGAATTTGGCGAAATAGGCATTGATGGCGGATTTCTTAAGGATGCGGGAATCGAAATTTCAGAAATGAATTCGGGTTGTATTTGTTGCTCGCTCGTCGGAGATTTCAGCGAGGCACTTAAAAAAGTTAAAAACGAATTTGCACCCGACAGAATTCTTATTGAGCCTTCGGGAGTAGGAAAACTTAGCGACATCGTTAAAGCGGTTGAGTCTGCAAAACTTGATGATGCCGTTTTGAACAGTGCAACCGTTGTTGTTGACGTTAACAAGTGCAAAATGTATATGAAAAATTTTGGTGAATTTTTCAATGACCAAATTTCAAACGCAGGTTGCATTGTGTTTAGTCATACCGACAAAACTACAGATACAAAACTTGCTGAAGCATTAAATTTAGTTCGTGAAAAAACGCAACTTCAACTATTATAACCACTCCTTACGATAAACTTAATATTAAAGATATTATCGAAACCATTGAAAAGAAAAACACTCTTGATTCTCATATAAAAGCTCTTATTGAAGAGGATGAATGTCCTGTTTGCGGTCATCATCACCACCATGAGCATCATCACCACGAGCACGATGAAGAGTGCCATTGTCACGATCATGAGCATCACCATCACCACGACCATGATGAAGAGTGCCATTGTCATGATCATGAGCATCACCATCATCACCATGCAGACGAGATATTTACAAGTTGGGGCAGAGAAACAGTAAAGAAATATACTACAACAGACATTTCAAATGCTTTGTCCGTACTTGAAAACTCCGAAAAATATGGATTGATTTTGAGAGCAAAGGGAATTGTTGAGGCAAACGACGGCTCTTGGATATATTTTGATTATGTACCAGAAGAACCCGACGTAAGACTCGGAAGTCCTTCATCTATCGGTAAAATTTGCGTTATAGGTTCTAATATTAATGAATCGGCTATAGCTGAATTGTTTGGTTTATAAGGAGTAAAGCATGCAACAACTTCCCGTATATATTTTTACCGGCTTTTTAGAAGGCGGTAAAACTACTATAATTCAAGAATCGTTAAATGACCAAAATTTCAATAGCGGTGAAAAAACACTTTTACTACTTTGTGAAGAAGGAATAGAAGAGTTAGACCCTGCTGCATTTTGGGGTAAAAACGTAACCATTCATAAGATCGAAAACGAAAGCGATCTTACTCAAGACTATCTCTTATCTATAACCAAAGGAAAAAAGATAGATAGAATAATCGTTGAATACAACGGTATGTGGCTCTTACAGACATTATATAATGCTATGCCGTATAATTGGGGTATTTATCAAAATATGATGTTCGCTGATGCTAATACCTTTATAAATTACAACAACAATATGCGTCAGCTCATGTTTGATAAAGTCAAAGATGCAGAAATGGTTGTGTTGAACCGAGCGAG
>JAZLCB010000379.1:0-7218 GCA_045614005.1 Clostridia bacterium | reverse complement strand
AAAGAGGAATATGGATATATGCCACCAAAACCTGAAGGCATAACTTATAAGTCAATAGAAAACTATATTCCCAATTTTTGTGCAGGAAAGGCCTATTGCTGCAGAATTACTGCAAACTGTGTGGTAAACGGCAAGGAGTTTTCATTCCCATTCCTTGCTACATTCCCTGCAGACGATGAAAAACACCCATTTTTCATACATATGAATTTCCGTCCCGATAATCCTGACAGATATATGCCTACAGAGGAGCTTGTAGACAACGGCTTTGCTGTAATTTCGTTTAACTACGAGGATATTACTTTAGATAACGACACTTTTGATTCGGGGCTTTCTTTAGTTCTCTATCCCGACGGAACAAGAAAACCGCACGATTGCGGCAAGATTGCCATGTGGGCATGGGGCGCGCAGAGGGCAATGGATTATGCCATGACACTTAGTGAACTCAATAAAAATTATGCCGTAGTGTGCGGACATTCTCGTAACGGCAAGGCGGCACTACTTGCCGCTGCTACCGATGAGAGATTCACCTTTGCGTATTCAAACGGAGCGGGTTGCTCGGGTTCTTGCATAACAAGACAGAAAAACGGTGAACGCGTTAAAGATATCACAACAAACTTTCCTGCATGGCTTTGCGAAAACTACAAAAAGTATGCAGGCAAAGAGGAAGAAATGCCATTTGACCAGCATTATCTTGCGGCACTTATTGCACCAAGATATCTTGCCATGGGTAGCGACGATGACGGACCGCTGTCCGATGCTACAGCCGATATGCTTACATGCGTTGCGGTAAGTAAGGTGTACGAAGACATGGGTAAGGTTGGTTTTGTATACAACGGCAAAAAACCTGCTCAAGGCATGGTATGGCACGACGGAAGTGTTGGCTATCATGTACGAAAAGGACTTCACTACTTTGATCGCTACGATTGGAATATGCTTATGAGCTTTGTAAAAAAGCATATGAAATATTAATCTGAAAGGAGAGGAATTATGAACAGAAGAATTATCTCCGCATTATTATCATTAACTTTAATATTTACTTTTGTCATTCCCTGCGCATTTGCCGCAGAGGAGAATACTGTACTTTATGTATCGCCCGATGGATCGGATTCCGCTTTGGGAACAATAGAAACTCCTTTAAAGACTCTTGACGGTGCAAGACAAAGAGTACGCCAGCTTAAGGACAAGGGCATAAGAGTATCGGAGGTTATATTCCGAGGCGGTGACTACCGCATGAGAACCGTGCACTTTACTGCAGAGGATTCGGGATATGACAGTATGCCTGTTGTCTACAAGGCATACCCCGGCGAAACCCCGCGCTTTAAAGGCTCGGTGGAACTGCCTGTATCATCTTTTAAACCCACAACAGATCCCAAAATCCTTGCTAAGATAAAGGATAGTGCCAAGGACAAGATTATAGAAACAGACCTTACAGCTCACAAGGTGAGCCGTGGAGATTTGTTTAATCCCACAGTTTCGGCTACATCCTACGCCTTAAACGGTGGAGACGGCGGTGACTACAACTCTGTGTATGTAGATGGTGCAGAATGTCAGATAGCACAGTGGCCAAACGGCAGAAGCTTTGCTTCGTGGACATCCAACCTCAATAGCTACACCATTACCTATTCCGAGCCCGACCCCGACAAGTGGGCAGACGAAAAGAACTGGTGGATTCAGGCTTTCAACCAGTCTGACTATGCTATGACCAGAGTTACCCCCACCAAGCTCGACCCTATACAGAAGTCGATTGCCATTCCTTCTTCTACCAAACTTAATAACCGCTTCAGTAAGAGATGGAAGGCGTTTAACCTCTTGGAAGAGCTCGATATGCCCGGTGAGTTCTATGTGGATCACGACACAATGAAGCTCTATATGTATGTTCCGCATACCATAGCAAATTCCACCGTGGAATTTTCGGTAGAAAGCTATGCACTTGTCGAAATAATCGGAACAAGTAATGTTACCTTCAGCGGTATTTCGTTTGAGCAGACAAGAGGTAATGTTATAAGAACCGTGGATGTAAATAATGTCGATTTTGAAAATTGTACTTTCAAAAACATAGGCGACAAGGCAATAAGACAAACCGCATCCAAAAAGGTTAGTACAGGTTCTGCCCATTGGCAGGCTGCATTCGGCTATGCAGACGGTGCATACAACTGCGATGTACGAGGATGCTATTTCGAAAACCTGGGTTCTTCTGCCATATATACTACAGGCGGAAATCAGGATACCCTTACTCCATCGGGCAATATAATAGAAGATAATATAATCTGTGCGGCAAATCAGCGTTACACCATAGACTCCGCATTGGTATTTTCGGGTTGTGGAATTACGCTCAGAAGAAATGTAATTACCAAGTCCAGTCAGCATGGTCTTCTTATATACGGTAATGACCATATTATCGAGGACAACGAATTCTCGGATGTACTCCGTGAGGTTGCCGATGCAGGTGTTATATATCAGGGTCAGCATCAGCTTAGCCGTGGTAATGTAATTCAGCGAAACCTCATACACAATGTAAACCCCAAAGACCCCAGACTTATATCGGGTACTTGCGGTATATATGTGGATGACCGTCAGCAGGGTAATACTATAATAAATAACTTTGTTATAGGTATAGAAAACGGTAACGGCTACAACTCCAATCAAGGTGCTGCAATGAACTTTGCAAACAACATAATCGTAGGTTGCCGTAAGGGTTGGGCATTCCATCAGAGCGGAAGCGCCGAGAAAGACGTATTCGACATGTCGCAATGGGGAACAATTCAGGATATGGTAAATGATATCAAGTATCCCGAAATTTACTACAAGGCATACCCCGACCTCAAGAGATGGGTTGATACCAAGAATAACCCCCGTACTTATACCAAAATAAAAGAGAATCTTCTTGTAGACTGTGAGCAGACAGCCATAGGTACAGAAGAACTCCGATATGCAACTATAGAGGACAATATTATATTAGAAGAAACCGATGCTTTTGTAGACCCCGAAAACATGGACTACAGATTAAAGAGCGACTCGGAGCTTGCCAAGCTTCTGCCCGGCACTTTTACAGAAAAGACTTATGATATGGAGCAGAACGGTACTATAAACGACAAGGTGTTTACTACAGAGAACACACCTTTCAGACTCTTGTATCCGCAAAACGGTGCAACAGTATCGCCTACATATCTTCAGCTCTATTGGCAGGATGTAGGCCCTGCAAATCAGTACAGACTCCAGATTGCTACAGACCCCGAGTTTGTAAACACCGTGTATGACGATATAGTATACTTCAACATTTTTGATGCTGATATGCTTGAACCTGCTACCAGATATTACTGGAAGGTTACTGCACAGAACACCACCCGTGACTTAAAGTGCGAGTGGGCACATGTTGGTAATGTATACAGCTTCGAGACAAGCAGATACAGCCCCTTAAAGACCGAAGGTGTTGAGTATGCCATATCCACAGCAGAGGCTAATATGGAAGGTGCTGTAGAGAGTGAAAAACCCGGTTACTACAAGGGTGGAAGCGTAAATGTCATAAGAGATTATATTGCTCTTACAAGAAAGCTTCTTTCACTCCGTACGGGTATGTTCAGTCAATCTGCGCTCGATTTGCGTTCGGATTATATATTAAATTACTTTAAAAATAAATCTATTGTAAATAAGGGTTATGTAAACCTCTTTGATTATGCATCCCCCGAGTATTGGAATGGCGTAGTAACCAAGCTTTCGCCCGAGATGATATCTCTCGAAGAGTTAAACGCGGTTGGCGGTACTAAGGGACTTAGCCATATGTCGGGCTCTGTAATCTACTGCTTTGATACAGAGATTACTGCAAACGGATTTAACTGTATCGGTCTTAATATGGACAGCACTTCGTTTTTGCACAGCGGTGCTAACAGAGGTTACTTCCTGTGTGTAAAGAAAGGTGTTATAGAACTCCAGAAGTCAAACGGAACAACAAACGAAATCCTTGAATCTAAGAATGTTGCAATAGGTGACGGAACAAGACATTCTGTAAGATTCGGTATTATAAACACCGTTGCGGGCAACCTCGTAGTTGCCGTAGTAGACGGCGAAACCGTGTTTGACTATATGGATATAACAGACACAGCTCCAACCGACCTTTCGTTGGAATTTGGCTTCAGTACTTCGGGTGCAGAGGGCAACTGCAACAAGCTTTATCCACCCTCAAGTATTCCATCTCAGGAGGAATTTGACGCACTCGAAAGACGCGCTCAGATGCGTGCAGTTAAGGCTGTTATGGAAGCATTCCCCGATGACTTCAGCGAAACAGCCAACTTCAAGGATGGTGCCGATGTAATTATTACCGACAAGGGTATAATAGATGTGTCTTTTGCACGCCCCGAGCTTATAGGCGATAACATGATGGTACCTGCTAAGGTGCTCTCCGATGCAATGGGTATAGATGTAAGTATTTCGGGAAATACCGCTACACTTACAAAAGATGGCATAAGCGTAGTATTTACCGAGGCGGTAAGCACCTATAACAAATCGGGAATAGTTTCAGATGCAAACCATGCTCCGTATATGAAGAACGGATATCTTATGGTGTCCATACTCGATATAAAAGAAATCTTTGATTATGAGCTTACAGATGACTGGCTTCACGACATGGCTATAGTGTCCAAAACAGGCTCGTTCAATGTTGTAAACGATTCTGCCATAAGCACCAATGTGGTTAAGGTAATAGAAAAGATTTCTGCATATACCGGAGGAAAAAATGTGTATTTTTCCGACAATGAAATTTTAGGAGAATAAGTATGGCTCTGTCCACATTAAACAACAAATATTTTATTTCGGGTCCTGTATCCGTTATGGTTGCCAGAAGCCCGTACGGAATCAATGAACCCGAGCATAAGCATGATTTTATAGAGTTTGTGTATATGTTAAAGGGTGAGTGTCTCCACATAATAGACGGCAAAGAGTATCGTGTAAGCCATGGCGATATGCTTGTTATAAATTACAATCAGACACACAGCATAAAGGGCAATGATAACATAAAGTATATCAATATTCTTGTAAAGCCCGAGTATATAAACGCAAGTCTTGCAAATACGGACAATGCATTTTCGCTTTTAAATCTTTCCGAATTTATGGATTTTGCCGAGATTCTTGATAAGAGCAAAATAAAAATCCGTTTTTCGGGCGAAG
Source organism: Clostridia bacterium (assembly GCA_045614005.1). GTDB lineage: Bacteria > Bacillota > Clostridia > UMGS1810 > UMGS1810 > RGIG8748. The sequence goes on along the minus strand of JAZLCB010000379.1, from coordinate 2,058 downwards.
AACAGAAAAAGATAGAAGCGATTATAACTTCGCTTCTGCAAGAAACAAAAAGTGCAACTCCGGGGCACGAACTCTATATACGCTCTCAGTTTAATATTCTGCTTATTACCATATTCCGCAAGATGTCGCTGAGTCTTGACATGAGCTTCAAGGGCGTGTCGGATGAACTTCTTTCGTACATCCGCATGCACTGTAGCGAAAAACTCTCGCTCACCCAGCTTGCCAAGATGTGTTCCTACAATGTGGCATACTTCAGCCGTATATTCAAGGAGTTTGCCGGTATGAATTTTACGGAATATTTAAGAACCGTAAGGATAGAAAAGGCAAAAGAGCTTATAGAAAATTCAGACATGAATATAACGGACATTGCCTACGAGGTGGGCTATGTCAACAAGACAAGATTTTTTGCTCATTTCCGTTCGGTATGCGGTATGTCACCGCTTGATTACAAAAAAGCTAAAAAGAGGTAAATATATGTCTTACAAAATAAAAATCAACAAAGATGAATACAGAAGTAAGCTTCACGGTTGCTGGATGGGCAAGGCAATCGGCGGTGCTATAGGTATGCCCTACGAGCTTACAAAGGATATAAACGATGCTACAGGCTTTTCCACTCCAAAGGGTGAGCCTGTTCCAAATGACGACCTCGACCTCCAGCTCATATGGCTTCTTGCCATGGAGGATATGGGCCCCAAAGCGCTCAGCGCTAATGCTCTTGCCGACTATTGGCTTACATACATAACTCCCCATTGGAACGAGTACGGTGTGTGCAGAGCCAATATGGAAATGGGGCTTCTGCCTCCACTTTCGGGACATTTTAAAAACAAGTGGCTTCATTCAAACGGAGCGTGGATACGCTCGGAAATATGGGCAAGCCTTTCACCCGGAGTTCCCAATATTGCAATGAAGTATGCCCTTATGGATGCCTGCCTTGACCACGGTTTGGGCGAGGGTACATATGCGGAGATGTTTACCGTTACAATGCAGAGCTTTGCAATGTACGAAAATGATGTACGAAAGCTCATAGAAACCGCACTTACATACATTCCCCATGATTGCCGTGTAGCTCAGAGCGTAAGACTCGTTCTTGAATACTACGACAGCGGTCGCCCATGGCAGGAAACAAGAGAAGCTGTAGTTAAACTCAACGATGATTTGGGTCTTTTCCAGGCGCCCGGCAATGTAGCATTTACCGTACTTGGTCTTATGTATGGTGAGGGCGACTTTAAAAAGAGTGTACTTCTTTGTGTTAACTGCGGTGACGATGCCGATTGTACCGCGGCAACCTGCGGAGCTCTCCTCGGACTTATGAACGGCACGGACTATATTCCCGAGGATTGGAAGGAATATATAGGTGACCGTATAGTAACCATGTGCATAAACGGCTCTTACATATGCCGTCTGCCCAAGACCTGCAGTGAGCTTACAGAAAGAATTATGAATCTTATGCCATCTGTTATGAAGATATACGGAATAGATGTTGAGTATACAGATGACAAAACCAATATAGACGAAATCAAGGATATAAAAATTCTTGAGGGCTATGCCCAGTCGATTTTTGAGAGAAGCCCGTATTCTTTTGAAATATCAAGCGGACTTCATACCGATGCTCTCGTAGAGTACGAGTGTGAACCCGTGGTAAAAGCAGGAGAGGATTTCAAGGTTAAGATAACTCTTACCAACAATCGTGCCAGTGCACACCATCACAGAATGGATGTCTTTCTGCCCGAGGGATGGACTGCCGAGTATGACAGAACCTGCTTTGCAGACCAGAGAACCCGCATCACCACCAATCAGTCCAAGTGGGAGATGACAATACATGTGGGCGAAAGAGTGGATGCGGTAAACCGCATACCGATTATGATTTCCATTTCGTCACATGCACTGCCGATAATGATACCAATAGTACTTTTAGGCTAACCTGAACGAAGCTATCCGAACTAGCCTCTAAGCCTTGAAAATAGTGCTTTTCTTTGTTGTCAGTTTTCGCCATACCTCGTATTGTCAAAAACTTCCGCCTCGAAAAGACACAGATTTTCAAGGCTTGGAGGTTCAAAG
>JAZLCB010000378.1:0-6994 GCA_045614005.1 Clostridia bacterium | reverse complement strand
TTAAAAATTTTTTATATTTTAATAAGTGCCTCAACGCTTATATAAGATTATATTTTTTAATTATTTGGGATAAAACCGCAAGGGGAGCCTGCAGCTGCTCCCCTTCCCATCCCCTGCCGTCCGCTTGGTGAAATATGCAGGGAAAGCAAAAATATAAAAGGCAAAGCTCTATCGCCGTTGCGGAAATTGCAATTTTTTTGCAATAAGTCCTCACTAAACGGCAAATGCATAATGGAACTGAATTACTGCATTTGCCGTTTGCGATAGCTTTGCCTTTTCTCTTTTTTCTTTCTATTCCCTGCATATTTCAAATGCGGAAATAGAATAAGGTAGTTTCGCCTACGCGAAACTATTATTTTATTTATCTTCAACAGTAGTTACATCATCATTGAAAGTGATGAATGTTTCTTCGACTTCTTGTTGAATTTTCTTAAGACTTTCTATTGTATCTGTTATTTTGTTAAATAGCTCAAAATACATTTTCTTATAATCTTCCATCGGCATTTTTCTCCTTTCCGTTTATAAATTAAAAATGCGCCGGCGCAGAGCCGACGCATGAAAAATGCACGACTCCTATTTGTTACCACACAAATTGATATACAAGACAACGTATATTAACAGAGTATGCATTTTTGCCAAAACAAAAAGTATACGCCGTCAAGTATAAATATTCAATTCGTGTGGTAGCTTTATGGTATCATATATAACGATAAAAGTCAACCGAGAAACATGTCGCATTTTGGCAGATATCAAAAATATTTTTCGTACAAAAAAGTGTGTAAATTAATCTGAAAATCAATTTACACACTTTTGTTTACTGCTTTGCACATTTATAAATAAAGCTTTTTATTAAATTAATACTCAACTTCCAAATTATGCTCTTTGGCAAGCTTTTCCAAATCGCTGTTATATTCATCAAGAAGGTCAACAGCTTCCGAAAGTTTTTCGGCTGCAGCAATTGCAGTATCTTCATCCTGTGTATTAATAGCATCTGTAAAAGTTTCAAAAGCAACTTTGTATGTTTCCATTACCTTGACATACTTTTCTTTAATTGCCTTAACTTCGTCAGTTTCGGGCTTAATATCTTCAAGTGCTGCAAGAGAGTCGTTTACTATGGGCAAAAGAATTTCTTCTATACTTGCCAGAATATCAGCATCATCTTCTGAATTTTCCCATGCACCAACCTCCTGTGTTAGCTTTTTATAATCTGCATTTATTTCCTTCATTTCTACATTTAAGTAGTTTTCTAAATCATCTGCAACAGGATCAGAGCAACCTGTTAAAAGTGTTAATGACAAAACAGCAATAAGTAAAAGTGCTAAAAGTTTCTTCATGTCAATTCCTCCAAATTTAATTAATTATCGGGTGCAAAGCTACTTTTAAAGTATATGTTCATTATACATCGTACCCTAATGGACGATGCAAGTGTTTTTTGATAAATTATTTAATCTATCTTACATCCGAGCATATATTCCTTTGCCGATATGCCGAAGCTTCTTTTGAAATCCTTGCAAAAATAGTTGTAGTCTCCGTAGCCAACCTCCGATGCAACCACGGGTACGGAAAGCTCTCCTTTTTGCAAAAGTTCTTTGGCTTTATTGAGCCTCATGGTTTTGATATAGCCTGCTATCCCCTTTGGCATATACGGCGAGGTAAGGTTATAGAGCTTGCTTCGCGACAAAAGGAACTTTTTGCATATGGCATCTATCGAAAGGTCCGAGGAGAGGTTTTGCATAATATATTCTGCTATGGTAACTCCTGTTACCGCCTTTGGCTTGATTTTGGGTTGTCTTGACATTATATACTGTCCGAGAGTCCTTAGTATATCTGTGCAAGCCTCTATCTCCTCGCCTGTTTTGCATACAGCTTTATTAAAGAGGGACTCGAGTTCGCCCTTTGGTGGTACATCGCCCGGCATACGAAGCTGACCGAACATGATATACCCTGTTATAACAGAATCCTTTGTAATAGGAAATACGGACTCCACAAATCCTGCATGACATCTTCCTGTATACAGGTTCATCATGCTCCCCGCTTTGGTACAGAATTCCTCTTCGCTTTTTTTGCAACGCTCGGGATATTTTTCTCTTACAAAACGGCACAGCTCACAGCTATACTCGGGATATGCAATAATCTCGTTGAAATATGGGTCAAATATTACCACCTTGACCCCCGTTACCGTATAAAAAGATTTTAAAAGCTTTGTAATCTGCTCTGTATCGAACACACAAACCACCTCAGCAGAATTATAACAGTTCTGCTATACTAAAGCAAGACAAATTTGACATAAAAATACGATTTTCCCTTTGAAAGAAGATAAAAAGGTTGTATAATGTAGCAAAGATATTATTTTTGGAGGTAATACCATGCAGGAATTATATACAAAGATAGAAAGCTCTGTAAAAAAGGACTATGTTTTTGAAAATCCCGTAAACCTTGCCGACTATGCGCAGTTTGTGCGCAAGGACACAGTAAATATAAAAACTCCCGACGGTGAAATAACAAAGGAAGTGGCAATCTGGTCCGATGCCATAGAAAAGGCATTTGCCGATTCTCCTTGCCTCTACATACCTAAGATGGAGGACACAATATATACCGACAGACCGATTGTACTTCGTTCGGGATATAAGCTTAAAGCAGACAGCGAGCAGAGAATTGCCTCCGTACCCAATGTAACAAGCAGTATGATAATAAGCGACAACATATTAAACGGAGCATTCAAGGAAGTGCACCTTGATAACCCCACCTGCGATATAGCAATAGAGGGCGGTATATGGGAGACACTTTCGTATTCCCATGCACTCAGCAACGGAAATGCCCGTCTCTATAACAACAAAGAACACTCAATGCGCGGAAGCTTTGGTATGATAATAATCTCCAATGCCAAGGATGTAATAATAAAGAACATTACCGAAGCAAACTGCCTTTCCTACGGTGTGCAGATTTCCAACTGCGAAGGATTCTATATAGAAAACATAAAGTTTGTAAACTACCACAAAGACGGTGTTCATGTAAACGGCCATGTTAAAAACGGTATAATCCGTAACCTCTCGGGTGAGGACATGGGTGACGATATGGTTGCCCTGAATGCATGGGATTGGTACAGCTCCGCAATTACATACGGTAATATAGAAAACCTTATTGTAGAAAACTTAAAGAGTAAACACAATGAGCTCCGACTCCTTCCGGGTCGTAAGCTCTATGATGACGGAACATCCAACGAGTGTGCTATCCGCAACTGCATACTCAGAAACATCGAGGGTGTGTACAACTTTAAGCTGTACGGACAGCCACTTTTCCGCGATCCCGACAGCGACTACTCTCCCATTCCCGGGGTTATAGAAAATGTGTATTTTGAAAATATAGACTTCCCCGAGCTTGCTTCCGAGGGTATTGCAGGCATCACAGTAAACGCTCTGTTTGATGTATGTGCGGACACCAAGAACCTCCACTTCGAAAACATCAAGATACACGGCACAGCAGAAGAATTCAAAGCGAATGGCAAGCCCATGATTAAGGTAGGACCTCTTTCTGAAACATATACCTTTGGTTCGGATGACCCCAAGGATTGGAAAGAACTTTTCTATCCTAACCATATAAACACCGTATGCGATACATATATCGGTAGCGTAGAATTTGCTGACCGCAAAGCAAATGAAGATGATATGGATATGATAATCCGCAAAACTGCGCAAACTGTAAATCATGATTATCCTAATACAAAGCCGAAGGGCGGAACGGGGTATGGAATAATCAACAATGTCATATTTGCGGAAATGTAAAAAAAGTTCAGATCGCAAAAGGCGCTATTACACTAATATACAAAGTGTTTATTTAATCATAATTTGATATTTGTTTTGTTAAATGTAGAAACCGTAGCATGTTTTGCTACGGTTTCTTTTTTGCATTATATTCACTTTGCTCTACTAAAGGCTTCCCCTTGAGGGGAAGCCTTTTTGTGTGGGTGTGCGGTCTACGCTTATTTTACATCACTACTGCAATACCTTTAATACATATGCTGCTATAGTCTTTGTAAACTGCAGAAGCTCATCACATCTTATATACTCATTTGGCTGATGTGCTCCGCCGGGCTGGCTAAAGTCTATACCCGCACCAAAGCCAAAAGCTCTGTCGCTACCCTACTTGGATATAACCGAAAGGTCGGAAAGGCACGAACCGCAAACGCCGGGTTTTTCTGCTCCGGTTTCCACTGCTGCTTCTCTTATAAGATTTATATCCTCGCTATCGGGCTCGGTATGTACATAGTGGAAGAAGCGTGTATTGGGTTTGAATCCGTCTCCCACTAATCCCATTGGTTCGAGCTTGTCTGCTATTACCTTTTCAAGCTCATTGAATTCGGCATATATTTCGTCCTTGGTCTTGTCGGTATAGAATACAAAGAGCACCTCACCTACTCCCATATCCATGCCCTTGTTGCCCGCATGAACATCGAGATATCTTAGCGAAGTGGTAGGTATTATTGTACCTTTGTAAAAACGGTTTTCTTCGAGCTCTTGTCTGCGGTTTTCGGCAAAGGTTTCTATTGCCTCCATAACAACGGGCAAGCCCTTGGCAGTGAGCTTGGCACTGTCTACTGTTTGCTTGGTGTGGAAGGTGTACTTAACCTCGCCACCGCCCGAACCGCAATGCCATATCTGTCCGTATCTACCGTCCATGCTTACAATGCGCTTGCAAGGATACTTCATAACAGAAGACATAGCCCCGTGCGAACCGCCGTACTCTTCATCGCAATATGCCGCAAACACGAGATTCTTACTCGGTTTGAATCCATTTTCTTTAAGAAGCTTTATTATAAAAAGTGCCGCCGCAATAGCGTACTTGTCGTCGCAAGCACCTCTTCCGAGCACCTTGCCGTCTCTCACTTCACCAAGAAGCGGTTCAAAATCCCAGTTGGCTCTGTCGCCTATGGGAACTGTGTCTATATGAGCCATAAGCATGAGCTCGTCTGTATTTTCGCATCCTTCGTAGCGTGCTACCACATTGTAGCGATTCTCTAAGTTTCTGCCGGGAACATAGTCGGGGTGCTCGCTGAAGCCCTCCAAATCCATGGGGCTGAAGATATCGCTTGTAAGTCCAAGCTCACCGCAAAGAGTGTGAATATATTTAGCACACTCCTCCTCGTTGCCCTTATACATAAAGTTTTCGGAATTTATTTTTATAAGATTTCCGAGGAGTTCAAAAAGCTCATCCTGTCGGCTTTCTATAAGAGAACACATTGTTTTAATATCCATTTTAAAAAATCTCCTTGCATACAAAATATTGTATATATTATAACAATCCGCACGCAGAAATTCAAGAGTCAGATTATATATTATTTTTTATCATAACCTCACAAATTGCTTCTGCCATAGATGCAAAACCAAAATCCGTAGGATGAGCGCCATCCACGGTTCCATCGTTTTTGCAAATCGCGGTAAGCTTTTTGCCATCTAAAAAATACACATTTTTATCGCCCGAATTTACGGCATTGAGATATGTTTGTTCTATTATATCACGTCTTTTTTGGAATTCCGCACTCAGTATATACTTGGGTGCAGACATAATTATTATAGGCATATCGGGGTGTGCTTTTCTTACCTTTAAGAACATCTTTTCGTGAGTTTCGGCAAGATAGTCAACCGAGTGAGTATTATAGTCATAGTCATACACAAAAGCGTGCATATCAAGTGCGCTTATGTAGTCTGCAATAACATCCTCCGCCTTGGCAGAGCCGGAAAATCCTAAGTTTATATAATCATAATTGAGCCTTGCAGAAATAATCGCCTCGTAGCAAGTACCGGGCCTTGCGGCGCATCCTCCCTGAGTGATGGAAGAGCCATAATACACAATAGGCTTGGTGTTTTTGTATGGTTTGGGTTCGCGGATAGCGCAACCGGCTTTTACGCCTACGTAGAGCTCTTTTACCCCCGAATAGAGCGGAAAGTTGATAGTTATCTCCCTCAAGGTTTCATCCGGAAAATTCATTATTCCATCATACTCATTATCTTTTTCAAAAGGAGGAACAAAGGTTTTGGTGTATGTAGTTCCTACATACAAATCAAATCCCATGGAGCCTGTAAGCGCAAAGTGAGACATCCTATGGGGGTTATCGAGTACAGCATGTATCGCCACATAGGGGCTGTCTGTAATAAATCTTACTCTGCCACCTGCGGTGTGTGCATGCAGTGCATACACTCCCTTATTTACCTTTTGGGCAAGTGCCTCGGGAATACGTCTGTATTTGTTGTTTTCTTTAAATACGCCATAAATTTTAAAGTTGGGGTTTGCATCAATGTTTATAAAACACATATCGTCTTTGACTATTTGGTTTTGCACAGCAAAGTTCTTATCTATTTTAGCTATATCTGACATATTTTCACATCCTATCAGCAACAGCACAGCCCTTTGTAACTTACAAGAGCTGTGCTGCATTTATTAGAGAGATTAAATTTCAGGAATCTGCATTACCTGTCCGCCGTTTGCCGCAGACTCTGCAGCTATAATTCCGGGGAGCGCCATGGCGATAGCAAGGTCAATATCTATAGGTGACGGAGCAAGCTCAATAATGCATCTTATAAAATCTAAAAGCATCTTTCTGTCTGCACCGCCGTGGTCATCTCCGGGTTCGTTGGGCTTTTTGAGTCTGATGGGGATTTCCATCTTTTCTTCAAGAGTACCGGGAACATCGGCAAATCTTGCAAAGGTGTGAGCCTTTTCAAGTGGCTTTGTAATATCTGTCTCCAGAGTACCTCTTGTACCGAATATGGAAAAGTTGTGGTCAAAGCCGTGGTATGCACCAAAGGAAATGAGTATCTTTATAACTGCTCCCTTTTCTGTTTTAAATATCGCCGCATCGGTCTTGGTAACCTTTGCAAATGGTTTGTATACAACATCTGAACCCATGCATGACACGCTTACACATCTGTCATTTAATATATAAAGAAGGGGTCCTAAGTTATGAGTAAGATATTTTATGGTAGGATTCCATAATCTC
>JAZLCB010000377.1:0-3012 GCA_045614005.1 Clostridia bacterium | reverse complement strand
AGGCGGTTTCGGACTTTAGTTCCTACGATGTAGTGGTAAATACAATTCCTGCGGATATATTTCCCGAAAGCGTTGTAGCTACCGCAAAGAAAGGAACACTTGCAGTAGACCTCTCGGCAAGACCGGGTTATATGCCCAAGGATATGTGCGAAAAATATGGTTTAAAGCTATGCTACCTCCCCGGAATTCCCCTTAAAAGTGCACCTCGCTCCGCAGGTATTGCCGCGGCAAAAGCTGTACAGCGAATTTGCAGATGCCACGGAGTGAATGAGCATATACGTTAGTATCACACAGAGGGGATTTGAACATTATGACAATAGAGGGCAAAAAAATCGGCTTTGCCGTATGCGGTTCTTTCTGCACATTTTCCCGTGTTATGCCACAGGTTGCAAGGCTCTGTGAGCTTGGTGCAGAGGTTTTCCCCATAATGAGCGAGATATCACGCACAACGGATACCCGCTTTGGCAAAGCCGAAGAATTTGTAGAATTTCTTGAAGAAACCACAAAAAACAAAATTATAAACTCTGTAAAGGCTGCCGAACCCATAGGGCCAAAGGCATATCTCGATGCCCTTGTAATAGCGCCGTGTACAGGAAACACTCTGGCTAAGATTGCAAACGGAGTAACCGATTCTACCGTAGCTATGGCAGCCAAGGCAAACCTGAGGAACCAAAGACCGCTTATAATCGCAGTATCTACAAATGACGGCCTTGGCGTTAATGCCAGAAATATCGGGTTGATGCTTCCGATGCGAAATGTGTATTTTGTGCCTTTCGGTCAGGACGATTATTCGGGCAAACCGCAGTCGCTTGTGGCGGATATGGATAAAATCCCCGATACACTTGTATGTGCATTGGACGGAAGGCAACTGCAACCCATTCTTTTGAAATAAAAAAAGAGTCGCATTAAATGCGACTCTTTTTGACTAATAATTACGCGCCAATCTTATTAAGCTTAACGGAAAGCTGAGCTTTCTTTCTGGAAGCTGTGTTCTTGTGAAGAATACCCTTAGCAACTGCCTGGTCAATCTTCTTGAATGCTAATTTGCAAGCTTCTACAGCTTTTGCAGCATCGTTATTAGCAACACATTCCTCGAACTTCTTTATGCAAGTTTTTAAGTTAGTCTTGATAATCTGGTTTCTTAAAGTCTTGGTCTTGATAACCGCAACTCTCTTCTTAGCGGATTTAATATTAGGCATAAGTTTCACCTCCAATGGCATTATTTATCAACATAATCTGTATTCTACCACACTATTTTTTAAAAATCAAGTAAAAATTTCGATTTTTTGAAATTTTATCTATATTTTATGAAAATCACGAGTCCTGCATAGCCTTAACAACCAATACTAAAGGCGGTTTTAAAACATAAATTATGCCTCATTCTTCGTTAAAATCCTCGGAAATATTACCATATTCCCTGCGTTTTTGCCTTGACTGAGACAAAATTTATTGTTTTGAAACTCTAAAGGACCTCAAAGAGATGAATTTTTGAGGAGATTTTGGTGCGGAGGACGAAGGAAGGCTTTGTGCCTTTCAAGGACGACAAGCCAAAAGATACCGAAAATTCATCCCTTTGAGGCGTCTTCAGTGTTGGTCGTTAAGGCTAAGCCTTTTTGCAAGTTCTTCATCGGGATCGGCATATATTGTATTGTAATTTACATATATCACCATGCCGGGTTTTGCTCCCGATGGTTTCTTGACATTCTTTACCTCGGTATAGTCTACGGGTACGCTTTTTGATGCACGCGCCTTGCTGTAGTATGCCGCAAGAGATGCCGCCTGCAGATAGGTGCGGTCGGGCACTTCCATGGCATCGGGTGTGCGTACTATTGCGTGCGAGCCGTGTATATCCTTGGTATGAAACCATATGTCCGTACTTCGGGACAACTTCAAGGTAACATAGTCATTTTGCAGGTTGTTTTTGCCGACATATATGTCGTAGCCGTCGTCGGACACAAAGTGCATCGGCTTTGGCATATTAGTCTTTTTTGCCTGCTTTTTGCTGCCTCGGTTTTTGAGGTAGCCTCCCTCTGTAAGCTCGGAGCGTATCATGGCAATCTCGGCTGTGCTTTCTGCAATTTCGATAGATTCCTTTACCGATTCGAGGTAGTCAATTTCTCTTAAGTTTAGCTCTTTTTGCTTTAAGCTTTCTTCCTCGGCGGTTTTTTCTTTGTTGTATTTCTTGTAGTAGCTCTGTGCATTCTGCGAGGGGCTTAAGTCTGTTTTTAGGGGTATTGTTATGCTTTCGCACTTATCGGAATAGAAGTTTTCGCACACTATCTCTTTTTCGCCCTGATTTATTCTGTATATATTAGCGGTTATGAGGTCGCCGTATATTTTGTATTTATCCTTTTTCTGTGCTTTTTGCAGAGTTTCGTTTTGTATCTGCAGTTTGCGGTAGCATCTGTCAAGCGAACTCGATACAAATTTTATAAGGTCCATGGACTTTTGCTTTAAGCTCTGCATGGAAGATTTTTTTATATAAAATGCTTCCGAAGCTTCGTTTATGCTATCGTACTCGGTTACCTCTGCCATGTCCTCGTACTGTGTTATGGCAAGGCTGTTAAAGTCTAATAGCTTACCGCTTTCTTTGTCCGATACCGTGCAGGGGGATAGCTTTCCATCTTTTATATTCTCTATCATCTGCGAGAATATATATGCGGTCTTGTCTATCTCTTCGGCTGTGGCATCTTCGCCCGATTTGTCGGTAAAACCGCACGCGCGAAACACCGCCTCTCTTGCCATTATGGGGCTTATGCCGGAGTATGTGTCCATAAGCCTTTTGTACATAGGAACGCTGTCTTTTGTAAGGCAAGCCTTTATATCATCTTTTGATACCGCAAGCGGATTTTGCTTTTCCTGCGACGGAGGGGGAGTGTATATAAGCCCCGGCAGTATCTGACGCACACTGCTTACGGAAAAATCCACATGATATACCGAGTCTATTATCTTACCCTCGGCATTTGTGAGGATTATGTTTGAGTGCTTGCGCATAAGCTCGCATATAAGAAG
>JAZLCB010000376.1:0-5609 GCA_045614005.1 Clostridia bacterium | reverse complement strand
TAAATAGCATAAGCCTAGGGTTTATATTTATTCCCGTGGCTGCATTTTTACCATTAGCTATAGGATTTAATACATCAGCCAAAATAAAATCTCTTAATAATTAGGATTAGGGAAGAACATCCTTCATTATTATCAACGGTTGGCAGAACGATTTGGATTGTCATAACTGCTACAATAGAACTTTATTGGGGTATATTATGTAATAAAGAAAAATGCTAGATGTTAAAATGTAATTGAGATATTGACAATAAATAAGCTCTATAATAGAATAGAATCTATCAAAAGAGCCATTGTAAGTGGCGTATTATATAATTTATAATCGCAGAGTAAGAAGAATTTAATGGTTCACAAAAATATAATAGAAATAGCAAGCCAAATAAGTGCACTTACTGTGCTTATTTGGCTTTTTTTATATAAACTTAGGAGGAAGACAATGAGCTTTATTGAAAGAATCAAAGAAAGAGCAAGACAGGAAAAGAAAAAAATTGTTTTGCCCGAATCCATGGACAGAAGAACTTTTGAAGCTGCAGCTACCGTTCTTAAAGAAGATATTGCAGATGTAATAATCATAGGTACTCCTGCCGAAGTAGAAGAAAACAGCAAGGGCCTCGATATTTCCAAGGCTACAATCATCGACCCCTATACATACGAAAAGACCGAAGAATATATCAACCTTTTCGTAGAACTCCGTAAGTCTAAAGGACTCACATACGAAGAAGCTAAGAAAACAGCTCTTGGTGATTATATGTACTATGCTTGTCTTATGGTTAAAGCAGGGGATGCAGACGGTGTTGTTTCCGGTGCTTGCCACTCCACAGCAAATACATTAAGACCCAGTCTTCAGATTATAAAAACAAAACCCGGTGTTAAGCTTGTATCCGCATTCTTCCTTATGGTTGTTCCGGATTGTGAATACGGTGCAAACGGCACATTCATATTTGCCGACAGCGGACTTGAGCAGAATCCCGATCCCGAAAAGCTCGCTGCAATAGCTGCTTGCTCTGCAGAATCTTTTGAACTTCTTGCAGAAAGTGAAGCTATAGTTGCAATGCTTTCACACTCCACAAAGGGTAGTGCTAAACATGCCGATGTAGACAAGGTTGTAGAAGCTACAAGAATCTGTAAGGAAAATAACCCCGGCTTAAAGGTAGACGGTGAACTCCAGCTTGACGCTGCTATCGTTCCTTCCGTTGGTTCTTCCAAAGCTCCCGACTCCGATGTTGCAGGTAAGGCAAACGTACTTGTATTCCCCGACCTTGATGCAGGTAATATCGGTTACAAGCTCGTACAGCGTCTTGCAAAGGCAGAAGCATACGGTCCTGTAACACAGGGTATTGCAATGCCTATAAACGACCTCTCCAGAGGCTGCTCTGCAGATGATATCGTAGGTGTTGTAGCTATCACAGCAGTACAGGCTCAGGGCAATAAATAATACATAAAATTCGAAAGGAATGATATAAATGAAAGTTTTAGTTATCAACGCAGGAAGCTCCTCGCTTAAATATCAGTTTATTGATATCGAAACAGAAGCAGTTCTCGCAAAAGGTCTTTGCGAAAGAATCGGTATAGAAGGTTCTATGCTTACTCAGAAGGTAGAAGGTAAGGACAACCTTGTAAGACAGGAAAACATGAAGGATCACTCCGATGCTATAAACATGGTTATAGAAGCTCTTACAGGTCCCGAACACAGCGTTATTGCCGACATGGCAGAAATAGATGCAGTAGGTCACAGAGTTGTTCACGGTGGTGAAGTGTTCAGCGGTTCTGTATTAATTGACGATGCAGTTATGGGCGCACTCCGTGATTGTATTCCTCTTGCACCTCTTCACAACCCTGCAAATATCATAGGTATAGAAGCATGTCAGAAGGCTATGCCCGGAACACCTCAGGTTGGTGTATTCGATACAGCTTTCCATCAGCAGATGCCCAAGAAGGCATTCCTCTATGCTCTTCCTTATGAATACTATACAAAGCACAAGGTAAGAAGATACGGCTTCCATGGTACAAGCCATAGATACGTATCCGAGCAGGCTGCTAAGATGCTTGGCAAGCCCTTATCCGAGCTCAAGATTATAACAGCACACCTTGGTAACGGTTCTTCCATTGCAGCTGTTATGAACGGTCACTCCGTAGATACTTCCATGGGCTTTACACCCCTTCCGGGTGTAGCAATGGGTACACGTTGCGGTGACATCGACCCCGCTATCGTAGGCTACATTATGGACAAGGAAGGTCTTGACGCTAAGGGTGTTGACGCTGTACTTAACAAGCAGTCCGGTGTGTTTGGTATTTCCGGTATAAGCAGCGACTTCAGAGATTTGGAAGCTGCTATGGATACCAACGAAAGAGCAGAGCTTGCACTTGATATGTTTGCATACCATGTTAAGAAGTACATCGGCGCATATGCTGCAGCAATGGGCCGTGTAGATGCAATCGTATTTACAGCAGGTGTTGGCGAAAACACCAAGATTACAAGAGCAGCAGTTACCGAAGGTCTTGAGTACATGGGTGTTAAGATTGACGCTGAATTAAACGATTGCCGCGGTGTACAGAGAGATATCTCTGCAGCTGATGCAAAGGTAAGAACACTTGTTATTCCTACAAACGAAGAGCTTATGATTGCAAAGGATACAGCTTCTCTTGTAAAATAATTACATTTATCAGCAAAAAAACTTGACAAAACCCAAATAAATATATATAATAGTTTTGTTATGTCGAGGTGTATTATGGTTTTAGATGTATCACAGCTAATACAAAACGACGGCGCTGTCAAAAAGCTTGATTTTGACATCACTCTGCAGGATTTGAGTTTCAACGGTCAGGACATTGCATTTGCAGGTCCCGTTGCTCTTATAGGCGAGATCAAGAACATTTCCGGAGCTTTGTATCTGGATTTGGATGCAAATGTCAGCTTTACCACTCAATGCGCCAGATGCTTAGACAGTGTCAGTGTACAGCATTCGTTCCACATAGGCGAGATCTTTTCCAAGACTGAGCAGGTGGATAGTGAAGACGAGGTTACTGTGCTTACGTCAGGCAATATCGATTTGGTTGAGGTTACAGAGTTAGCATTTATAGGCTCACTTCCTATAAATTATCTGTGTAATGAGGCTTGCAAAGGATTTTGTCCCTCGTGTGGAATTAACCTTAACTACGAAAGCTGCTCGTGTGCAGACGACAATATAGACCCGCGACTTGCTGTACTTAAACAGTTTATTAAAGACTAAGTTCTTAGAAATATCAGGAGGTGGAACCCATGGCAGTACCCAAGAGAAAAACTTCAAAAGCAAGAAGAGATAAAAGAAGAGCAAATTGGAAGCTCGTTTTACCCGGTATGGTAAAATGCCCCAAGTGTCAGGAATATAAGATGCCTCACAGAGTTTGCAAAGCTTGCGGACACTATGACGGTAAAGAAGTTATAAAGACTGAAGAATAATGCTTTTCAAAAAACCTGTCCGCATAGGGCAGGTTTTTTAAAACCGAAAGGAAATCACATGGCAGATGCAGTTGTAAAATCCGTAGACCCATTTTCCATTGCCGAAGACTGCGGTATAGAAAAAGGTGATACAATAGTAAAAGTTAATAATAAAGAGTTTACAGATGTGTTGGATTTCCGCTTTTTGACCTCGGACGAGTACTATACCGTTGAGGTCAAAAAAGTTGACGGAAGCATAGAGGAAATAGAAATATATAATGACCTCTACGAGCAGTTTGGCTGTGAGTTCGAAAATTCTCTTATGGACAAGGCAAAAACCTGTACCAATAAGTGTATTTTCTGCTTTATGGACCAGCTTCCGAAAGATATGCGAAGCACAATGTACTTTAAGGATGATGATGTGCGTCTGTCGTTTCTTGAGGGTAACTATGTTACACTTACCAATCTTTCCGATGATGATGTAGAGCGTATATGTTCTCTTAAGGTAAGCCCTGTAAATGTATCGGTTCATACAACCAATGCGGATTTACGATGCAAGATGTTAAATAACCGATTTGCAGGCAGGCTTATACCCATTATGAAGCGCTTTGCAGAGGCAGGCATTACAATGAATGCGCAGATTGTGCTTTGCAAAGGAATCAACGATGGAGAGGAATTAAGACAAAGCCTATCGGATTTGTCGGAATTGTATCCGCACACACGAAGTGTGTCGGTAGTGCCTGTTGGTCTTACCGCGTACAGAGAAGGTTTGTATCCGCTAAGTAGCTTTGAAAAAGAGGATTGTATAGCTGTAATAGACGAGGTTACAGCCATATCCGAACACTTCCTTAGTAAGTACGGTACAAGGCTTGTGTACCTTGCCGATGAGTTTTATATCAAGGCGCAAAGACCCCTTCCGCCGTTTGAATACTATGAGGACTTTCCGCAGATAGAAAACGGTGTAGGTCTTATGACTACATTAAGTTATGAGCTCGATCAAGAATTAAATGATACAAAGGGTAGTGTAACCCCATGTAAAAAGACAATAGCCACATCCGAAATAGCATACGATTATATTTGCTCTTTTGCAGACAAAGTCAGGGAGAAATTTCCTAATCTCGATGTGAATATATATAAGATAAAAAACAATTTCTTCGGTGGCAAAATTACCGTTACAGGATTACTCTGCGGTAGTGATATCATAAGTCAGCTAAAGGATAAAGAACTTGGAGAAGAGCTTTTGCTTTCGGAGAGCATGTTC
Organism: Clostridia bacterium; assembly: GCA_045614005.1. Lineage (GTDB taxonomy): Bacteria > Bacillota > Clostridia > UMGS1810 > UMGS1810 > RGIG8748. The sequence continues at coordinate 933 of JAZLCB010000376.1, read as the reverse complement.
AAATCCGATTGTGATATTTTTCTTGATGATGTAACAAAAGAAGATATTGAAAAAGAGCTCGGCGTCAAGGTAAGAATAGTCAGTAATACAGGTTACGATTTTGTACAATCGTTATTAGAAGAAAGGAGCTGATTCATTGTGAGAAAACCCACCTTTGCCATAGTCGGAAGACCGAACGTGGGCAAATCAACACTTTTCAATAAATTAATAGGAGAGCGTATCTCCATAGTAGAGGATACCCCCGGTGTTACAAGAGACAGAATATATGCCGAGGGCGAATGGGTCGGCAAAAAGTTTATACTTATAGATACAGGCGGTATAGAGCTTAAGACAAACGAAATAATATTGTCGCAGATGCGTGTTCAGGCAGAACTTGCAATAGAGATGTCCGATGTTATTATCTTTATGGTAGACGTAAAGACAGGACTCACATCTGCCGATAAGGACGTTGCCGCTATGCTTGTAAAGAGTGGCAAGCCTATTGTACTTGTGTGTAACAAGGTAGATAACGTAGGCGATGTCCCCATGGAATTCTATGAATTCTATAACCTCGGTCTGGACGAACCTATTGCAATATCGTCTATTCACGGACTCGGTACAGGCGACCTTCTCGACAAGCTCTACAGCTATATAGATTTTGACCAGGAAGAGGAAGAAGATGACGATGCCATAAAGGTTGCCGTAATAGGTAAGCCAAATGTAGGTAAGTCCTCGCTTATAAACAAGATTCTCGGCGAAAATCGTGTAATAGTAAGTGATATCGCAGGTACTACACGAGATGCCATAGATACCCCGTACGAAAAAGACGGACAAAAGTATGTGTTCATTGATACCGCAGGTATGCGCAAAAGAGGCAAAATAGACGAAAATGTAGAACGCTACAGCGTTATTCGCTCTCTTGCAGCGGTAGACAGATGCGATGTTGTACTTATA
>JAZLCB010000375.1:0-3655 GCA_045614005.1 Clostridia bacterium | reverse complement strand
CGTAGTGAGCGCAGATGCGTAATTGGTGTTTATATAGTCTATGGCAAGCTGAACGGTTTTGTGGCTGAAAGCATTTTGCGAACTTGTAATGTGTGTAGAAAACAGCCTTGCCGTTTCAAGGATTATTTCAGAACCACGAAGCCTTTTATACATTTCGTCACCGTATGGATAATCGCAATCGAGCTGTTTGAACAGAACGGTCAGTTTTTCGGCATCTTCCTTGGAAAGGGTCAATTTTGTTATCTTGTCCGAAGCATAAAATATGTCCGGAAGATTTATGTTGCCATATGAATTTGAATACAAAAACGACGGATGAACGTGCAGTATGTAGCGCACAAATTTATCGGAGTCATCGGCTACCACCTTGTGAGCTTCAAACTGATTTATAACAAACAAATCGCCCGGGGATATGTCATAGATGCGGTTATCTATAAGAAAGCTCTTTCCGCCCGTAAGGCACAAAAATATCTCACAGCATTCGTGCACGTGGATATTCGGATTGGGGTTTTTAATTTCAGAAGCGTAAACGCCAAAGCTTTTTGTGCGGGTGGCATAGTCTACGGCTTCGGTACATTTGTCAAAAACGCATTTCATTTTTTATCCCTCCCATATTAGTTGATGTAATTATATCACCATATGGTTGAAATTGCAATATATACGCTCAAAACTGCAATGAAATTGCAATTTGCATATGTTAGAATTGTAGTGTAATAGGAGGGGTGTAATTATGCTTACCTTAAGAATTATAGGAAACGACGGAACTACAAAAGGTCAGTGGAAAGCTTCAAAGATAAATGCCGATTTTGCAGGAAGTCTTTTGGCAGGCGACAAAATAAAGCTTTTTGCCGATGGATGCAAATTTGTTGCATTAAAGCTCGATCCCACCATGGAGGAGAGTATAGTATATCTTCCCAACGGCAGATTTGAGTTTGAGATTCCGTCTGCGGACAGAATAGGCTCATGCTATCATCCCGATGCTTTTTCGGGTGCAAATCATGTTATAACAGCTCGTGAGCCCGATGACAGCGAGGTGTACGGATACCGCGATGTCGCACTCAATCCCTACGACCAAGCAGAACAGCAGAGGTTCTTTCCGCATGCATCTGCAAATTTTGTTACACGAAACGACCCGTGTTTTTTTGCACGCAACGCCATAGACGGCGTAATAAATAACTTAGGTCACGGCACATATCCCTATCATTCCTGGTCGGGCGGTGCAAGAGAAGATATTGAGTTTACCTTGGATTTCGGCACAGAGGTCGAGATAGACAAGATAGTATTCTTCCTTCGTGCAGACTTCAGACCCAGCGGTACAGACGGCGCTCCGCACGACTCGTACTGGAAGACAATAGACATTGAGCTTTCGGACGGCGAGGTTATTAAAGGTGAGTTTGCCATGGTACATAAGGGACTTGACGAAGCTAATACCAAGGGCATAGAGGTATGCTTTGACAAAAAGGTAACAAGGTCAATTAGACTACACAACTTTGTGCAGGTTACAGAGGTTATGACATTTGCGGCACTGTCGCAAATTAAGGTATACGGAAATATTATCAAGGAGGATTTGAGCAAGATGGAAGTAAGACAGGCATCAAATGCAAAAGACGTAAAGCACTATACTACAGAAAGACTTCGTGAGGAATTTCACATTTCGGGTCTTTTTACAAAAGACAATGTAAGAATGGTATACAGCCATATAGACAGAATAATAACAGCAGGTGTTATGCCTGTTTATCTTGAGCTTAAGCTCGAAGCAGGCAAGGAGCTTGCGGCAGACTATTTCCTTCAGAGAAGAGAGATGGGCTGTATCAATATCGGCGGTAAGGGTGTAATAACCATAGACGGCGTTGAGTACGAAATGAATCCACGTGACGGTATATACATCGGTATGGGCAATAAGGAAATCACCTTTAAGAGCGAAGACAGCGAGAACCCCGCTAAGTTCTATATAAGCTCCTGCCCCGCACACACAACCTATCCTACAGTTAAGATAGACATTACAAAAGCAAAGAAAGTTCCTTGCGGAAGTGTGGAAGAATGCAACAAGAGAGTAATCAATCAGTACATACACCCCGAGGTAATGAAGAGCTGTCAGCTCGCTATGGGTCTTACACAGCTCGAACCCGGCTCCAACTGGAACACAATGCCCTGCCATACACACGACAGACGTATGGAAGTATATCTCTATCTTGACATGGGCGAAAACGATGCAGTATTCCACATGATGGGTGAGCCCACCGAAACAAGACACATCATAATGCACAACGAGGAAGCTGTAATAAGTCCAAGCTGGTCTATCCACTCCGGTGTAGGTACTAAGGCATATTCCTTTATCTGGGCTATGTGTGGCGAAAATCAGGAATTTACCGATATGGACTTTATAGAAACAAGCGATTTAAGATAAGGAGATGCAGTCATGTTTAATCTTACAGGCAAGGTAGCACTTGTTACAGGCGCATCCTACGGCATAGGCTATGCCATTGCCAAGGCGCTTTCCGATGCAGGTGCTAAGATAGTATTTAATGATATAAAACAGGAACTTGTTGATAAAGGCATTGCAAGCTACAAGGCTGACGGTATAGATGCGGTAGGCTATGTATGCGATGTTACAGACGAAGATGCTGTAAACGACATGGTAAAGAAGATAGAAGCTGAAGTAGGCTCTGTTGATATCCTTGTAAATAATGCAGGTATAATAAAGAGAATCCCCATGCACGAAATGAGTGCATCGGAATTCAGACAGGTTATAGATGTAGACCTTAATGCCCCCTTTATTTGCTCTAAGGCAGTAATACCCTCCATGATAAAGAAGGGTGGGGGCAAGATAATAAACATCTGCTCCATGATGAGTGAACTCGGCAGAGAAACCGTATCTGCTTATGCAGCGGCAAAGGGCGGTCTTAAGATGCTTACAAAGAATATTGCTTCCGAATATGGTCAGTATAATATTCAGTGCAACGGCATAGGCCCCGGCTACATTGCCACACCACAGACAGCACCCTTAAGAGAAGTTCAGCCCGATGGTTCAAAGCATCCCTTCGATAGCTTTATCCTTGCAAAGACACCTGCAAACCGTTGGGGAAATCCCGAGGATCTTGCAGGTCCTGCGGTGTTCCTTGCATCGTCGGCTTCCGACTTTGTAAACGGACATGTGCTCTATGTAGACGGTGGTATATTGGCTTATATCGGCAAACAGCCGTAATAAATACAGGCCTGTAAAAAGGCAAAAATTGCCATTTTAGGCGAAAAATGTGTAAAGTGTGTTAAAAACTATTATAGCAAAATGAAAATATATAGAAATCTACGATTTTTTGTAGATTTCTATTTTTGTATAAAGAAAACCACGCGAATAGTCGCGTGGTCAGTAGGGGTTAACCGTCGGAGATTCGAACGGAGTACGGTTTTTGCGGCAAATTCTACGCAATACTACGTCAAAATGCTCGATAATACACAAAGTATTATCTGTGCTTTTTCCTTGTCTTGCTATGAATTTATTGCAAAAACTTCTCCAAACTATCCAAGCGTTAAAAACTGTGGATTTTTGGTGCGGAAAGTGCAGTTGGGCTGACGCCCTACAAACTTGACAAGCCAAAAAGGCATGATTATTTTACGCTTGCAGAGCGTGCTCCGTTCGAATCTCCGATGGCTAGCGAGG
>JAZLCB010000374.1:0-2105 GCA_045614005.1 Clostridia bacterium | reverse complement strand
AACATAACTGCAGATACCACAGACGAAGAGGTTATGGCAGCTTCCAAGGGTTATTCTGTTCGTTATGCCAAGGTAGCAGCACGCTTCCGTAAGGAGCTTATCGAAAGATACGGCGAGGAAAGAGGTAGCAAAATCCGTTATGCAGAAGCTTTCCAGGTTTCTGAATATTGTAGAGCGCTCACTCCCGAACTTAAGGAGAAGCTCTTTAACTTCTGATTATTAAATCCAGATTCCAATCCGAACACAAGGGATAGTTCTCTTGTGTTCGGATATTTCACAAATACGAAAAAGTTGACACAATAAAATATAAGTGATATTCTGACTTTGTACAGAGTGATATTTTTGATAAATTTTGTAGGGGAGGAATGCCTTCCCCTTGAGGGCGATGCTTGCCGGTGGCAAGCGTTTATCGCCGACCGAACCGAGAGGTGAGACCAGGGGGACCGCTTGCGGTGGATGAGGTGGAATGGTTTTCCGTGCCCTCCCGCAAAATACACACAAACAAAGCGGGCGGTTTGTGAACCGTCCCTACAATACCACTTGCCATAGGCAAATAAAACTGCGTAGGCTATACAAAAAATATATACAACCGAAAGAAGGAAAAGGCAATGAACTTTGAACCTTTAAAGAACTTTATGGACCACCTTACTTCCTGGCGCATACCGGGCAATTCCGTACGCGTTTTCAAGGACGGCAAGGAGGTCTTTCGTTATGAATCGGGCTATTCTGACTTAGAAAACAAGGTTCCCATGCAGGGAAATGAACTTTTTAATATATATTCTTGCTCCAAGGTGGCAACAGTTACCGCCGCCCTGCAGCTCTATGAACAGGGCAAATTCCTTTTGGATGACCCCCTGTATGACTTCATACCCGAATTTAAGGATATGATGGTAAAAGACAAAGTAAACGACACTATTGTACCTGCCGAGACACCCATAACATTAAGACATCTCTTTACCATGACGGCAGGCTTTACATACAATACCAAATCTCCCGCGTTTATGAAAGCGCGTGCGGTAAATGGCGGCAAGATGAACACTCTCGATGCAGTTCGTTGCCTTGCCGAAGATCCCCTTGCTTTTCAGCCGGGACACCACTTCAACTACAGCATATGCCACGACATCCTTGCAGGCGTAGTAGAGGTAATCTCGAGCAAAAAGTTCCGCGACTATGTTAAGGAAAATATATTCGATCCCCTCGGTATGACACGCTCATGCTACCACTTCGACAAGAAGTTTGAACACGAAATGGCGCAGCAGTACCTCTTTGTAAACACCGACGAAACAAACCGCGTTACTCTGCAAAGTGGCAACTTCTCCTCCGAGGAAGGCTACATAAAGAATGTAGGCAAGCTCTGCTACCATGGCTACGGCGAGGAGTACGACAGCGGTGGCTCGGGCATTATAACCTGCGTGGATGATTACGCTAAGTTTGTAGCGGCTCTTGCTAACTATGGCTTGGGCTTAAATGGCGAAAGAATCCTTTCTGCAGGTACTGTGGATCTTCTCCGTACCAATCAGCTCACACCCGAACAGCGCAAATATTTAAAGTGGCCTCAGCTTACAGGCTATGGCTACGGACTTGGTGTGCGTACCATGACCGATAGGGCATTAAGCGGTTCCAATGGCTCATATGGCGAGTTCGGTTGGGGCGGTGCAGCAGGCGCTACCGTGCTTGCAGACCCCGAGCTCAATCTTGCCATGTTCTATACGCACCATATGCAGAACCCTCAGGAAACATACTATCAGCCCAGACTCAGAAATGTGCTGTACAATTCCATCAAAAGATGATGTTACCGGAACGCAAAAGCCCAAGGCTGAAAGAATATGATTATTCTCTTCCGGGTGCGTATTTTCTTACGATATGCACCAAGGAAAGGCAAGAACTTCTATCTCAGATAATTGTAGGGACAGGCGTCCTCGACTGTCCGCAAAACAAATTAACATATTATGGTGAAATTGCAAATGACCGTCTTATAAAAATGAGCGATTTTTATGAAAATATAAAAATCGAAAAATTCATTGTAATGCCAAATCACATCCATATGATAATACAAATATTTGAAAATGGCATACCAAACGGGACGTCGGGGACGCCGTCCCCTA
>JAZLCB010000373.1:0-6799 GCA_045614005.1 Clostridia bacterium | reverse complement strand
GGTATTTTCAAGAGATTTTATGCCGTATAAGACTAAATTGGTATTTTAAAACCATGCGAGGTTCAACTCTCGTGTGCTTATACCAAAACTGAAAGGAGAAAATGCACATGGAAGATTACAAAAAATTGTATTTTGAACTATTTAACAAAATAACAGACACAATAGAAAATCTCAAGAAAATCCAACAGGAAGCCGAAGAAAAATTTATCGCTTCCAATGAAGATGTATCTATTGTCGCAAACAAATAAAATAATAGTTTCGCGTAGGCGAAACTACCTTGTTCTTTTTCCGCCTTGAAATATGCAGAGGTTAAAAAGAAAAAGAGAAAAGGCAAAGCTATCGCAAACGGCACTTGAAATAATTCAGTTTCATTATTCAAGTGCCGTTTAGTGAGGACTTGAAGAAAACATTTCTTCTTCCGCAACGGCGATAGAGCTTTGCCTTTTATGTTTTTTCTTTTCCTGCATATTTCATCAAGCGGACGGCGGGGGATTGGAAAGGGGAGCCGCTGTTGGCTCCCCTTTCTGTTCTGTAAATTCAAAAGAAAATTGTAAAGAATTCTTTCTTTACTTTGTGAGATAATTGTATACCATTACGGCTGTTTCTGCTCTTGTCGCAGTATCCTGTGGTCTCAGCTTACCGCCGTTTCCGCAGACAACACCCATACCCGTAAGTATGGCAGGATAACCGATATTACCCTCGGAGAGCAAATGTCCGTCCTCGTATTCCACCTTGAATATATCCGAAAGCTTTGCCACATCATCAAGATCTGCAAGGCGTATCATGTACACAAATGCTTCTTCGCGAGTTACGAGCTTTTCGGGATTCTTCTCTTCCTCGGTAAGTATACCGCCATCTATAAATTCTCTGTAAATATCCTCCTCGCTGTAGTCTACATAGTATCTGCCTCTTGTACCTGCTGCAAGAAGTCTCAGAGCATCTATCTGCTTTATAGCATCGTCGGGACGGAAAGTATCGCCCGCAAGTCCTATCTGCACCTCGGCAAGCTTGGCTATCTTTTCGCCTGCCCAATGATTTTCTATATCGGTATATTCATACTGCTTTATCTGATATGCACCATAAGGATTATACTCCTCACCGCTGAAAGCATCTATCTCTACATCATAATTACTTACGGTAAAGCACACCTTGTAGCTACCGCCTGTTTTAAGATATATTTTTTTAAGCTTAGACAGCTCCATAAGTCTTTCGTATGCCTTGTCCGCATCTATAACATCAATAGGCTCTGCAAAGCTTCTTTTTGTTTCGTAGTCTATGCTGTAATTTACTATGATATCATCTTTGGTATCGTAGCCTACATACATGCTGTCGCTTGTGTATCTTACTCCGTTAACCACTCGGTTATAATTGTAGGTTACTCTGTCGTTATATGTATTTGTGCCTATCTGTCTGTATTCACCAAGCTTACTGCCTGCAGCCGCCTTTAAAAATGCTTCTGCATTTTTGTTTGCAGTTCTTTTGGTGCTGTCGCTAATTACACTTTCTGCACGATACGGACGCGACACACCTGCATACAAATAGCTAAGCTCTCTGCTTTCGCCGTCAAATGTTGCACTAAGCCAATAATCGTCCTTTTCCGTAGCGTAGCTTACGCTAACGGTGTACTCGTCGTTTCTTTGCGATATATTATAGCTTTCCCTTTTCATGGAAGAATTTATCTTAACATACGGAAGCTTGCTAAGTGCCTTGAACGCATCGTCTGCACCCATGAGGTTTTCTATCTCGCCAAGCTCCTCGAGCTCCTTTTCGGTAAGGACATCATCTCGCATAGCACCGCCTGTAGCTGCCATGTTTTTGTTTGCAGAGTCAAATACCTCTTCTACGCCCTCGTACAGGTCTTCGTTTACAACCTCGCCTGTGGAAGCGAGTATGTATCCTGTCTTTGCATCCTTAAAGCGATACAAAAGCACGGTAGAGTCCTTCTTGTCCTCGCCGTATGCATCTTCGTATATCATTTCCTCGGGGAAGGCTTCGCGGTATTTTTCCTCATAATTTTCTATCACTTCGCCCTCGGGTTCAAATACGGCATCGTAGTTTATGCTTGCAGACATACTGCGCACATATGCCACATCGTCTGCCACCTGTATTCTGAATGAAACAGAATTGCCCTTTACATTTATTCCGTTGTATGTACGCGCAAAGTCCAAACGATAGTCCGAACCCGACACATGCCACGAGTTTTCCACAAATTCAAGATTGCTTTCGCCCTCGTACGCTTCGGGCAGAGCCTTTTTTGCAAAATCCTCGGCAAAAGCAATTATATCCGCCTTGGAGAGCTTATTAATAAGCTTGTCCGACTTGAAATTATAGTCGTAGGAATAGTAGTTTCTCACTCTACCTTTCTCATCTGCGGTTATCTCCATATTCGCAGACTTCTCCTCGTTTGTCCACGTAAAGATGTATGTAGTACCATCCTCATATTCATTTGCATACGGTTTAAACTCCGTAAGTTCGGCGGGTACTTCCACTTTGTTTTTTACGATTATAAGTACCTCCTGCATTTTGTCTGCACTTTCCTGCTTGGCAAAAGCAAAAGTAGGAAGTGCAAGCATCAGTACCATAAATACACACAAAAACTTTTTCATAAAATCACTCCTTTGCACATAATACCATTTCAGGTAACAAAAGGTTGCATCTTTAGCTTAATTTTTTGCTCCGAGTTCGGGTGTATCGGTAAAAAGTGCATACGCGCCCTCGGCTATGCCATCCGAGTCAAATACAACAAGCTCGTTTGCTCCCTCTCTGAGAAGAGATTTAGGTACAAAGAGTGTTCTCTGCGGACCTACGCACCAATGTCTGCCAAGGTTAAAGCCGTTTAATACGGCAAAGCCCTTTGTAAATCCCTCGAGCTTTAAGAATGTGTCACATGGCTCGTCTATGGTGAAATCCGCTTTTACAAAGCATGCCTTGTCCTCGGTTTTATCACCGTACACAAGTTTTTCAAGGTTATCCATACCAAGCGGATACACAGTCCAGTCAAAGTGGATTTTGTTATCTATCATGCATCTGCCGTCTATGCCCTTTTTGCGCATCATTCTTGTGCCGAAGTTTGTTCTGCCCATGTTCTCGCAAAGGATGGTGAGTACATCGCCCTTCTTTGCACAGAACGGCACTTCGAGCTTTTCGTCATTTACATACACGCATCCCATAAAATCTCTTCCTATATATACATGTGCTCTGTCACCTATGCCGTCAAACGAAAGAACCGCATCTTCATAATCGCGGTTGAGTACGGTAGTATAGGCTATGTAGCCGTAACCTATGCCGTATTTTTCCATATTCTCGGGAACTTTGCTCTCTATCGGCTTTGAGAGTACATCTATATTGTCAAATAGCGATGCACAGAGCGAAAAGTCTACTCTTCCGTATGCCTTCTTGGGTCTGTTAGTAGGTACGGGCTTAGGTTCTTTGCCTGTGTGCTTTTTTATAACCTCTCTTATTGCCATGTATTTTTCGGTAACATCTCCGCTTTCCGTAAGGAGTGCATCGTAGTCATAGCTTGTTACGTGCGGACAGTATTTGTCGCCATGGTTAGCACCGTTCATAAAGCCAAAGTTTGTACCGCCTATAAACATATACATATTCATACTGCCCATAGAGAGGGCCTCGTCTACGGACTCAACATAATTCTCTACCGAGGTGGTGTGGTGGAAGTCATCGCCCCATTCATCAAACCAGCCGTTCCACATCTCCATAACCATACGGGGTGAGCCGGGGCGCACCTGTTCAAGGTTATCGTAGTGCTCCTTTGCCCTCGAACCGAAGTTGAGCGTGGGTATACAGCCATCTATGATGCCATCGGAAAGAAACTTTTTCTCACTTCCGTCGGATGTAAAAAGCGGTACATCTATACCCCTCTTTATGTATCCGTCTCTTAAGTAATTGCGGTACTCTATGTCATCGCCGTAGTAGCCGTACTCGTTTTCGCAAGCTACCATTATTACATTACCGCCGTTTGTACAAAGAAGCGGTCTTATTTCATCGAATATCTTATCTAAATATCTGTCAAAGTACTCTATGTACTTATCGTCCATACAACGGATATTTATTTCCTCTGCCTGAATCCACCAGGGAAGTCCGCCAAACTCCCATTCGGCGCATATGTACGGACCGGGGCGAACTATAGCCATAAGCCCATGCGATTGTGCTTTCTTTAAGAAGGAAGCCACATCCAACCCGCCCGAAAAATCAAACTCTCCCTTTACCCTCTCGTGCATATTCCATGCGCAGTATATCTCCACGCAGTTGCATCCCAGGCTAACGAGTTTGTCCAATATATCGTCCCAAGTGTCGGGAGTGTTGCGGAAGTAGTGTACCGAGCCTGATATAAGCTTAATAGGCTTACCGTCTTTTAAAAATTCTCTGCCTAATACTTCAAATGTCATGCCTTTACCTCCACTCCGCTGATGGTTGCAAGCGGTATGTCGTCTTTGCAAATAATTCTTTCTGCCTTAATGCATCCCTCGCCGTGACCGCCAAACACCGACTCCATGCCGGCGCCTACGCGCATATTGTCAAAGCACACCTCGGTAAACTTGGTTCCGTTTGCCTGCACACAGCTGAATCCGTCGGACTTGGTGTTATTCCACTCTATAAATATGTGTTCATCCTCTTTTAGCGGTTTTGCAGTTTTATCATAGCTTATGTTGGTAAAACGCAGGTTTTCCATTTCGCCTTCGCCAAAATAGACCGCAGCAAAGCCGTTACCAAACATACGGATATTGTCAAAGGAGCTGTCCAGAAGGGTGTTATTAAGAAACAGTCCGTATCTGGCATGAGTCATAACATTGGATACCGATATACCAAAGGTATCGCCATGCTGTGCTTTGGATTTGTTGTACCAGTAGGATTCGCCTATGAGTATAGCCGCCTCGCATCTGTAGCCCTCCTCGCCGGGGGTAAGATGTCTTTCGTGAACTATGTTTCCGTCTTCGTCCGATACTATTATAAGATCGGGATTCTGTGCTACGGGGGCATCGTTTTCCGACCATGGCGAAACCTCTATTACATTGTCTATCCTTACATTATATATACGGTATCCGTCGTGGTTAAGAAGTCGTATAAGCGCACAACCGCCCACACCATATACCATGATGTTGCGAATGGTTATATTGCGTATGTCACCATCACGCTCGTTTTTAACAACCTTGGAATATATTTCGTCCTCGGTAGCAAGAAGTGCCACAATGTTGTCGCCTACACAACCGCGAATGTTTTCAACTATGATATCGTGGCTTCCCTTCATTATATCTATGCCGTCCTGATTGGGCACGTTGGAGTCGCTTTCGTATGTGATATTACTTATACGGCTATAGGATGTGGTATACATACATATACCCCAATATCTCTGGTTTTTTATCTTAAGGTTTTCCACCACAAGATTTTCTACATTTTGGAAATACATAAGACAATTTAATGATATCTCTTTGTCGGGGTATTTGGATATTGAACGAGCTATGCCGTTAACCTCGTAGAGACCATTGTGGTTACCGCCGTCAAGGAGCGCGCTTCCTATACCGCGAATTGTAATATTGCGCTGTTTGCCTTCCTCCTCTAAAGCAATGTCCTTTCTTGCATTTGAATTTGTAAACATATTGCATATACTGTCGTCTGCAAGTCGGAGATGGGCATTTTGTAAAATTACGGTGGTTTCATCATAAAGCACTATAGCCTTGTCTATATTCCAAATGCTCTCGCCCGTACGCTTGTTGTACTTGGGTATTACCACAGCTTCGCCTGTTTCCCTTGCGGTGTCTATAGCCTTTTGTATCATATCGGTATCGCTTGACAAGCTTAAAAATTCATTAACATCTATCCACATATATAAAACCTCCAAAAAGTTTACTATATATGGATGATAGCATACAAAGCATCTTTTTTCAATGCACTTTTTCAATAAAAAATCTGCAAAAATAATATTAATATAACCCCCGGAACACCGAGTAGCCCTACAATAATTGCCGTAACGGGATTTAAGCCTATATGTATGCCCGCACCCGAGCCGAGAAGATTTATAAGTGCTATTATGCCCATACCTACGGCGCTGTTTAATACAAGCTTTAATACAAATTTAATCGGCTTTAAAAATATGCCCGAAACCACGCAGACTATGAGTATACCGAGTATATACCCCACTACACTTACAAAAGATATTCCCATTTTAATCACCTCGCTACATTATATTAATGCATGTACAATTATATGTTGTATGTTTTGCACAAAAACAATCCTCTTAAAAACTCTGTTTTGTGAAAAATATACATTTCAAAAATATTACAAGGCCATTTTATTGCAAAATGCACAAAAAACCATTATTATATAAGTAACCGTCGGAGAGTAGAACTGAGCACGCTCTGCAAATGTTAAAAATAATGTCTTTTTGGATTGTCAAGTTTGTAGGGCGTCAGCCCAACTGCACTTTCCGCACCAAAAATCCACAATTTTTAACATTTGGATAGTTCGAAGAAGTTTTTGCAACAAATTCATAGCAAGACAAGGAAAAAGCACAGATAATACTTTTGTGTATTATCGAGCATTTTGACGCAGTATTGCGTAGAATTTGCCGCAAAAACCGTACTCCGCTCTACTCTTCGACGGTTATCTATTGTATTTTATGAGGTGAATTAGATGAATGTAAGATTTTTTCAGCAAATGGCTCACCAGATGAAAGAAGTTATGAACCGTGACCTCGGTATCATCACCGACAGCGGTCTTGTAGTGTCTTCCAACGACAACTGCATAAGCACAAGCGATCTGGAGTGTGTTCTCTCCTTTACTG
>JAZLCB010000372.1:0-3566 GCA_045614005.1 Clostridia bacterium | reverse complement strand
CCTTATTGCCTTTTTCTACTTTGATTTGCCAGTATTTCAAAGTAAGAGCGTCAGTACCGTTACTGTAATTATTTATTCTTACTGACATGTGGGTTTGTGTAGCAGTAGTAGTGTACTGCCAAATATGCCTACTACCTATTTGTGTATGACTATAATTTGCTGAAGTTAAACATATAGGAGTATCATACCCACCGTTATTATAATCTTTTGTGGTATCGCTATTACATAAATAAATCCAAGTAGTAAACGCTTTTGCAGAAGGATTCGTACCTGAAGTATTATGAGATGATGCTAAATTACCATTACAACAGATAGAAATTGTATATGTGGTAGAAGGTTCTACTATAAAATGCGAACCTGTCAACCAATTATATCCATCGGTGGATGCACTTGTATATGTATATGCCGTATCTTCTGAACCATATGAACCCTGATTTGGAACTAAATTATCACAACCCTTACCTGAACCATTCAAAGTATAATGAGCCACTAATCCTTTACTCAGCTCTTTTACTTCTTTTGCAGATAAAGCGTGGTTGTAGATACGGACATCGTTCATATATCCCATATAACTTACCGAGGAACCACCACGATAATCATCACCTATACGAAGGCATGATGAAGAAACCCTATTGACTAATGTACCCGTATAGGTATGTCGTAATTCCCCGTTGACATAAAAATCTACTCTATTGGTAGTTTTTACTATTGCCGTGTGCGTCCAAGTATCTAACGGCAAAACACAATTTGACGGGTATATATCAGGTGAGCCGTTCCAATATAACCTTATACTTCTTGATGTGGTTAATTCATAAGCAACCCCGGACGCACCCGAAGAAGCATAATCAGACATGATTATACTACGGGTAGAATCCGTAGGTTTTAACCATACTGAATAGCTAAAATCGTGTGAATACAAATCGCCAAGTGTAGCACTTAATTGCAGATATTGGGCATCGCCATTAAAATAGTAACATTTTCCTAATTTACCATTGTCATTAACGGTTGCCCCGTTATTAGTAACACTAATACTCGACAACCCTTGATTACTGATGTCTTTGATGAGTGGTAGCCAAACTTGTAAAGACATAAAGCCACCCCTTATGCGAAGACAAAATCTATAGCCTGAGTTGTTGAATTATACTGCATTGTAGCGGAACCGCCTCCAACCTGAACGCTCTTTGTAGTTAAAACTCCGCTAGTAGCATAAACCTCATTGTCGGAATAAGTCTGCGGATTAGTAGCCTGAGAAGTTGCGCCGATAAGGAATATCTTTGATGATGTATCAGTAGAACCCGCAGTATTCTTAGTATCAGGCGGTGTAGCCCAATTTCCGGCGTTATTAAGATAGGTAGTCGTAGAACTACCTAATTGAGGTCCATTTGTAACAGTATTTGTGCCGTTAAACTTCGTAAGGTATCCTGAAGTTCCCGAACCCGTAATGTTATTTGCAATACTCGGGGTTACTGTTACTGTTTGTGCTGTACCACCGCTCGGCGTTACTGTAAATCCATTAGTGCCGTTTGCGAAAGTATAAGTAGTATTATTATCAGGAACGGTAACTGTTCCTAATGAAGCACCGTTCTTGTTCTTCAGAGTAATTGTATGGTCGGATATGCTGAAGGAATTAGCGTATGTCGCTTTGATGTTGTTTCCGCTCTCATCTTGCGTCGCTTTAGTAGCGGAACCTACAGCACAGTCAGGAGCAGATTTCCATTTAACCTGCCCTCCATCGGCAAATGCTTCGATACCTAGATAATATGGGGGAGAACCTGCAAATTGTGGTAATCCCGTTGCAGTAAAATTGATTCCTCCATTAGGAATCAATGCACCCGTCATCGTACCGCCTGCTAAGGGCAATTTAGTAATATCATTTCCGGAGAATATCACTAACCTACTGCCGTCATACCTATACCAAGGATTTTCCTCATAAAGAGTTATACGGCAGTTGGATGTGGTGCTGTCAAAACAACCGCCAATAAGGACATAGACCTTGCTTGTATCCGCAGGTGTTTGTGTCCACCATGTTGAATCCAAATAGAACAAACCATCAGAAGCATTGATGGTGCCTACAAGATATACCGGGGCATATGGGGTCAGAGAATTAGCCGTGAGCGTTGTATTCAAGGAATACCTTGAATCAAACAATGTACTCATGGTCTTATAAATAACACCCCACCCACTTATATTAGTATTAGCGTTATAGTTGGTATTCGTATAGTAAATACAACTGCCAACTTTGAATCCATTAGTGTTGGCAACCTTCGTTCCGGTGGTTCTGTTACTAGATGTTACTGTACCATCAGTCGCAGTACAGATATTCTGATAGGTACCACTACCATCCTCCATAAACAAGGAAGTTGCCCAAATACCTTTTGAACCGGTCTTGCCTGCAAAATAGACAATCCTATTATCGTAGGTATCATCATCACTTGATTCTCTCAAACCACGGTTTACCGCATCATAAGTAGATATGCTGTTATAGTATGTAGTGCCCGTTCCTGACCAATCCGCCCACTTAACCGGAGTGTCTAAAATAGTGACAGTACAGTTCTCGCACTCATAGTAATCTACCTCAAAAGTACGATAGTAGTTGGAGTTCGTGTAGTTGTCACCATATCTGATTGAAACACCTAAAGCATGTCCGTAACCGGCATCAAATCCTGCCTGCTTCAGTATGCAAACGGCGATGTAATCGTGGGTAGTATTCTGCTTCTCGTTCCAATTCGCGTAGATTATACCGTCAGACCTACCACAAAAAGTTGACCAAGTATAGCTATGATAACTTGCATAATTAGGGCAATATGAATGTACCTTGAATTTTACTCTCCAAGGTTTGTACCACGCATCAGGCTTAATTGACATGAAGTACCATGTAGAATTGTCCCACGAATCGTTAGTCGAATAGTAACTTGTGCTTGCGTAGGTCTTACTGACTAAAGGCACCAAGTCAGAATCGTAGTGCCTATGGTCACTACGCGTCTGCGTTTTGTCCTTCAGATTATAAACGCTGTTATTCGGTAATTTTACTTTCGAAACATCAGCCATGTCGTGTTATTCCTTAAATGCAAAATATGATACTACGAGATATAAGGCGAACCCTGCAAAGTAATCCACCATAGCCACAAGTATCATCTCAGCTTCGTACATATCTGTTACCCTATAATCATGTAGTTGTAGGCGTAACTGTATGCGTTGCAGAAGTACCCGTGAAGGTCTGTGCGGCCGCTGTGGCGGTGCCAAGACCGGTAATCGCAGTAACTTTGTCCGTTGTACCGACAGTAATCGTCTGAGCGCCCGCTGTACCTGCACCAAGAGCCGTGATGGCACTTGCTGTGTGTCCGGTAGTATCGAATGTTACGGAATCCGTACCGCTTGTACTTACAGCAGTGATGATATCGACAGCGCCGGTGCTTGTGCTAGTACCCGCCGTCAGCGTGACAGTCGGCTGAGTAGTAACGCTTACTGTCTTAGCGAATGTATCAGATGTAGTATTGGCATAACCCGTTACACCGTTTCCGGGTGTCGGCGTACCAAGTCCGGTCATGACGGAAGAACCACCGCCC
>JAZLCB010000371.1:0-9848 GCA_045614005.1 Clostridia bacterium | reverse complement strand
TACAATGACAAATTTGTGTATTGATTATCTTGTTTTGCGATGTTAGAATCTATGTAAATAACATACTTGGAGGAATACATATGTCTGATATAAAAATAGGTGTAATAAACTGGGAAGGATGTCTCGAAAGCGACAAGACATATTTCGGTGGATATTGTTCCAAAACATTAAGCGGGGAAAAATATTTAAACCGTGTTCCCTTCTATGCGGACACAGACGATAATTACAATGTATCTTTTCACAAAAGAACTCAGGAAGAATTTGATACAGAAATGCAGTATGCCATAGATGCAGGTATAGATTACTTTGCATATGTGTGGTATACAGAAAGAGACGATTTCCGCCCTGACGAAAACGTAAGCGAAACTGCGAGACACGTGCATGAGCTTACATATATAAGAAAGCTTCATATGAATAGTAAATTTAATGCACAGCTTAAAATGTGTGCCATATTAAGTGCTCACCCCATAACAGACGAAGAACTCTATGACCTTGCACTTACTATGCAAAAGCCCTACTATCAGTACATAGATAATAGCCCAATAGTGTACATCTATACAGGCTACAACAAGGAGCTTATAATAAGATTAAATGAAGCGTGCAAAAAGGCAGGCACACCCAAGCCCTACTGCACAATATTTACAAATAACAATCCTGCCGAAGAAGGCAAAACATACGAAGTAGCAGATGCTGTAAGTGCATACTGCATACCCACAGAATTCGGCGATTGCCCCGATACCGATGCTTTCTGCAAAGAAACCGTGAGACTAAATGAACTCATGCTCGGCTACAACCTCGATGTAATACCCATGTATGCTGTAGGCTGGAATCCTTCGCCGAGAATAGATACTCCTGTTCCGTGGTACGGATATGCAAACAATCTCTACTCTTCGCCCTCTGAACCTGCACATATAGAAGCAACTGCACAATGCCTTGCTGATTGGCTCAAGTGCAAAAAAATCGCACCAAAGCACATACTC
Organism: Clostridia bacterium; assembly: GCA_045614005.1. Classification (GTDB taxonomy): domain Bacteria; phylum Bacillota; class Clostridia; order UMGS1810; family UMGS1810; genus RGIG8748. Next base: position 8,868 of record JAZLCB010000371.1, on the reverse strand, counting down.
TCCTACGCATGGAATGAATTTGAAGAAGGCGGATTTATCTGTCCTACCTTCAATAAAGATAAAACTATAGACAAATCAAGACTGGAAGCATTTAAAAAGGCTGTTAAGCTTCTTAAAAACATATAATAAAAAAGGACCTTCAAGGTCCTTTTTTATTATATATCATCATACAATTCCAATTCTCTGAATTTACCGGGAGTTATTCCCATAGTTAAACGAAAGCTACGCACAAAGCTATTGAGCTCCGAAAAACCGCACTTCTCCGCTATATCACAAAGTGGCAGCTCGGTTTCCTTAAGAAGATACCTCGCCTTTGAAATACGAAGCAAATTGCAATACTTCTTTGGAGTATAGCCTGTATGGCTTTTAAACCGCGCTATAAAGTGTGAGGTACTAAGATAATACATACTTGCTATTTTGTTTATGTCGGGAAGATTGCCGATGTTGGTTTCTATATATTTTTTGGCATCATCCATGGTTTCATCGCCCGTAGGGAGCTTGAAGCACGCAGGATAAAGACGATAAAGCCTTATAAGAAAGCTATGAAACAAAACTTCCGCCATTTCCGTGTTTTTAGGGAGTTTCTGCCTGCTTTCGGAGCTGATTTCATAGAGCGTTTTTACAATTTCTTCGCAATTGGCGAGTTCAAAAACACGGGGCTTTCCATCGGGATTATAGCTAAGTACGGAAAGCAAAGTAGGACTCATAACCGTCCTTTGAAGCAAACTGCAATTTACATGTATACCTATTCTCTCGTAAGGGAACTCAAGAGGTTCTACGCTGTGATACTCCAACGGCGGAATGATTACCATTTGCCCCTTGTTAAGAACAAGACTGCTGTTTGCTGTTTTTATTCGTATGCTTCCCTCTACGATATAAAGGATTTCGCAATATTCATGAATATGAAGCATTTTGTATAAATTATCATAGGACAAAGACGAGATTTGCCAGGAATCAAGCCATTTCATATATAGCACCTCCTCAATTTGAGGATAGCACATATATACGAAACTTTCAAGATAAATCTGTATTTTTGCATATAAAAGGTGATTTGCATTTTGCAAATCACCTTTGTTTTACTTTATATATGCATCATAATCTATTCCGAGCTTACTACCTATCATCTTTAGTTCTTCACGTGTTTTTTCGTTTACGGGTATTCCGTCTTTAAGCTTTTGTGCCATGGATTCAAGTTCTTTTTCGCCATGGGTATAAATACGCTCACATCCGTCTGCCTTGGGGCTTTCTCTAAGTTCGCTGAGTAAGGTACTCATGCGCTCTTTAATTTCCTTTTTGTCGCCGAAGATGCCGTAATCTATAGCCCAGAAGCAGAATGAAGTGTCTGCATTACCGCTGTTTTTGACATGGGGCGAGGTTGTGCCGCCTGCAAATATAGAGGTAAAAAGTTCTACTATCATTCCGAGTCCGTAGCCCTTGTGCGAGCCTGTAGGTTCACCCGAACCGCCAAGAGGGAAAATACCTCCGCCCAATTTGCCTATTATATTTTTAAGAACTCTCTGTGCATCACTACTGTCGGCACCTGTTTCATCTGCTGCCCATCCGCTTGGAAGAGGCTTACCAACCTTGTTGTACACTTCGAGCTTACCGCGGGGAACTACTGTTGTGGCTGCATCAAACCAGAAGTCTACAGGGTCGGCAGGCATGCAAATTGCTATGGGGTTAGTACCGAGCATCGCCTTTTTGCCGTATGTAGGAATGGCTATAGCCTCGGTATTTGTCATGCACATGCCGACAAGATCCTCTTTGGCTGCCATCTTGGTATAATATCCTGCTATTCCGTAGTGGTTTGAACCACGCACAACTACTGCGCCTATTCCACATTTTTTTGCCTTTTCTATTGCAAGCTTCATACCCATGCTTCCTACTACCTGACCCATGCTTTTGGGTGCATCAAACACAGCAGATATGGGGGTTTCGTGTATGAGTTCTATATTGGCATCTGTTACTATAGAGCCCTCTTCAATAGCATTATAATATCTTATAAGACGCTGTATACCATGAGATTCTATACCGTAAAGGTCTGCCGAAATCAAAACATCGACAATATCGGCACTTTCTTCTTGGGTAAATCCGCATTTTTGAAATACAGCTTCACAAAAACTTCTTACAGAAGCTACATCTAAATTTACATATGCCACAAAGCACGCCTCCTACTATAATTATATTACCTTATTATAACACCAGCATCTATATAAAACACTTGCAAAAAAACTTAATTTATATTCAAAAATCGTGATTTGCATTGACTCTTGTAATAAAAGTCGTATTGACGGAAAAATGTGTGTATGTTATACTTTTTTTAGTTTTAAAAGAAGCGGAGGTGTCCTGTTTTGAAAAAGCGAATAACAATCGGCATTGTAGCTCATGTCGACTCGGGTAAGACAACCCTGAGCGAAGCTATGCTCTATAATTCGGGCAAGATAAGACGCCTCGGAAGAGTGGACCACAAAGACAGCTACCTCGACAATAACGAAATAGAAAGAGACAGAGGAATTACCGTTTTTTCCAAGCAGGCTGTTTTTGAACACGAGGATACAATATTTACGCTTCTTGATACTCCCGGTCATGCCGACTTTGGTGCAGAGGCAGAGCGCACATTGTCCGTACTCGACTATGCCGTGCTTGTAATAAGCGCACCCGAAGGTGTGCAAAGTCACACAAGAACTCTGTGGCAACTACTCGAAAGATACAGTGTACCTACCTTTGTATTTATAAACAAAACAGACATAAGCCCATATGAAAAAGACGAGCTTATGGATATGATAAAAGACAAGCTTAGCGAAAACGTAATGGACTTTTCCTTAGGCACAGACATAGAACATTCCGAAGACATTGCAATGTGCAGCGAAGAAATGATGGAAGAACTTCTCAGCGGATGTATTTCACACGAGAGCTTGTGCCGTGCAATAAAGAGCCGAAAGCTCTTTCCTACAGTGTTTGGCTCTGCACTCAAAAACAGCGGTGTGGAAGACATAATGCACACACTCTCCTACTATACCACATTTACACAAGGTACACAGGATTTCGGTGCAAAGGTATTTAAGATATCCTACGACGACAAGGGCGCAAGGCTTACACACCTAAAGGTGACAAGTGGCTCACTGAAGGTAAAGAGCGTTATTGACTGCTCGGGCGAAAGCGAAAAGATAAACGAAATACGAATATACTCGGGCACTAAATACGAAATGATATCCGAAGCCTATGCAGGATGCGTATGTGCCGTTACAGGGCTCGAAAACTCTGCTGTCGGCAGAAACCTAGGATGCGAAAAAGACTCCCTTTCGCTTATGCTGGAGCCTGTGTTTAACTATACCGTAAAAATTCTCTCACCCGTAAATGATGCGGAAGCTTTTGAGGCTTTCCGTAAGCTATCGCAGGAGGAAACCAAGCTCAGCGTATCGTGGAACGAAGCATCCAAGCAAATATCCGTGCGCCTTATGGGCGAGATACAAACAGAGGTACTTACAAGAGTTGTGGAAGAGCGTTTCGGATTCAAGGTGGAATTTGAAAGAGCTTCTGTAATATACAAAGAAACCATTGCAGATACGGTAGAGGGCGTAGGTCATTATGAACCGCTTCGCCACTATGCCGAGGTACACCTTATACTCTCCCCGGGCAAGAGAGGAAGCGGAATAACTTTCCAATCCAAATGTCGCGAGGACGAACTTGCAACAAACTGGCAAAGACTTATACTAACCCACCTTGCCGAAAAGACACACATAGGTGTTCTTACAGGTTCGCCCATTACCGACATATGTATAACTCTTGCCTCAGGTAAGGCACACCTTAAGCATACTGACGGTGGAGATTTCCGTCAGGCTACCTACAGAGCAGTTCGACACGGACTCAAAAATGCAAAATCCGTACTGCTTGAACCATGGTATGATGCGATAATAGAAATCCCATCGGACAATGTAGGAAGAGTCCTTAACGATATATCAAACATGGGCGGAAGCTTTTCCCCTCCCGAAACACACGGCGAAATGTGCATCATAAACGCAAGTGCTCCCGTAAGTAAGATACAGTTTTATCAAAGCGAAATCCTCTCCTTTACAAAAGGTATGGGAAGCATGTCCTGCTCGCTCAAAGGATATATGCCCTGTCAAAACGAAGAAGAAGTAATCGAGAAAATCGGATATGACTCCGATGCCGATGTAGAAAACACCGCGGACTCGGTATTTTGTTCACACGGAAGTGCATGCATAGTTAAATGGAACGAGGTATATGACAATATGCACCTTGAAAGCGCATTAAAAGCCAAAACAGAGGAGGAATTCACTCCGATTACCCGTACCAAAAATTTTGATGCACGTCTTATAAGTCAGGACGAAATAGACAGAATATTTGAAATGACATTCGGCAAAGCGGACAAGCCGAAACAAACGGTAAAAAACAGAACAGGCGATGTAAAATACAAAGGAAAGCCTGTTCAGTTTAATGAAGAATACATTCTTGTAGACGGATATAACATCATATTTGCATGGGATGAATTAAAAAAGCTTGCAAATAAAGATATTAACCTTGCAAGAGAAACCCTTATAACAAGGCTTGTCAATTACAATGCCATAAAAGATGTTAACCTTGCCATAGTGTTTGATGCCTACAAGGTCAAAGGCGGTCTTGGCGAAGTGGAAAAGGTAAACGGCATAAGCGTTATCTATACCAAGGAAGCGGAAACAGCCGATTCTTATATAGAAAAGGCATCTCACACACTTGCAAAGGATTATAATGTAAAGGTAGCAACATCCGACAGCCTTGAACAGATAATCATAATGGGCGCAGGTGCTATGCGAATAAGTGCAAAGGACTTTGAAAAAGAAGTCAGCTTGGTAGAAGAATCCATAAAAAAATATATTTCCGATCAAAAATAAAAAAGGGGGATTGTTCCCCCCTTTTTTTAACAGCAGTTGTTATTGTCGGACAAAATCCAGATTATTACTATTGCTATTATTACCCACACCCATATTCCCTGACCGAAAATGCCGTTGGAATTATTGCAGCAAGGGTCACAGCAATTACAGTGGTTATTGCAGGAATCAAACATACCTATTCACCACCCTGAATTAACATCCGCACTCGTTTCGTGCACAGGTATTCTTGCAGCAATCATCGTTATTCATAAAAAGAAGAATAACAAGGATTATAAACCATAAAATTGTACTGCTTTCGCCATCACAGCAGTTTCTGCCGCCAAATAAGTTGAACATACTTTTTCCTCCTTTTTTATTAGTTACATTCTTTGCCGTTGTCACAGCAACCGAAGAGAAGCAAGAATACTAAGATAAAGAAAAGTATTCCATCGTTGGAGCCAAAGAGATTACCGCAGCATTTATTGCCAAGCATCAAGAAACACCTCCAAATATTTGATTCACTTTATAATATGCCAAATATGCTTTTGGGGTTACTATTGACTAAACAGAATAAAAAAGATATAATTAATCTGCATTTTTTATTTGAAAGATAAGGAAGTGTTATAAAATGCGCGAAGATGAAAAACTGTTTGCACAAAGAATAAAAGACTTAAGAAAATCGTGGGGACTTACTCAACAGCAAATGGCAGATATGATTGAAGTGCGCAAAACAACCATATCAAACTACGAATCGGGATACGCTACTCCCACCATCTCCACACTAAAAAGATTTATGGTTCGTTTTAATCTGCCTGCAAGTTATTTTGTACCCGATATGCAGTCTGAAGCTGCAGAAAAGAAGGCACAGATTCTTTACGGTACTCCCATCCCCTACTACGACCCTACCAATCTGGAAGGATTAAAGACAAGTGAACCGTATCTTATGAATTCTTCGCTGTGTCTGCCTGCACCTCTTCATATTCCCAAAACAGGTTATATAGCAACAAGTGCTCCCGACAACTCAATGAACAAATGCGGAATCAAACGCGGTAGCTGCATTATAATAAATACCGAAAGAAAAGAACCTGCAGACGGAGAAATATTTGCCGCTATAAGGGACAACACTTTTATAATACGAAAATACCACAATGATATAGAAGGAAGACACATGTCGGCAGAATCTACAAGGATTCCTGAAGGGCTTTCCATAGAATTGATACCCTCAGAAAACTTTGTTGTTTTGGGAATAATAGACAGAATTATAACAAAACTTTAGTGCAAAATAACAATAAAATTTGACAAACTTGTTTTTTTGGTGTATAATGACTGTGTGTTGTCCATAGGCAATGCAAAAAACTATGGAGGAAAGCCTCGGAAAAGAGGTATGTTTTTCTAATGCTTAAAAAAATGAGTATTATCGTGGCAGGTTGTGCCTTGTCGTTGTTTTTTGCGATTACGGCAAGTGCTGACACGGTATCGCTCGGCAAGGTAAATGCCGATGCACTTAACGTACGCAGTGCACCGACTACAGAGTGTACATCATTGGGACTTGTTCCTACTAACTACGAAGTTGTGATCCTTTCTACAGAAAATGGCTGGCACAAGATTTTCTACGGCGGTAAAGATGCTTATGTAAGCGCCGACTACATCGTTGTTACAGAAACAAATGTTGAAAGAGACCTCAGCGTATATGCAAACAATACTGTTCCTGCTTCAAACGGAGTTATCCCCTCTTATGCAGGTTCACTTGTTCCCGGCGAACAGCTTATTGAACTTTCAAAGCAGTACATAGGTACTCCGTATGTATACGGCGGTATGTCTCCTGCGGGTTTTGACTGTTCCGGTTTTGTTAAGTACTGTTACTCACTTATGGGAGTAAATGTAAACCGTGTAGCTGCCGACCAATCATTAAACGGCGTTGAAGTTCCCGTAGGCGATATGCGCCCCGGCGACATTCTTTGTTTCAGTTCATCCATAGGCGGTGGCCCTATAGGTCATTCGGGTCTTTATGTAGGAAACGGATACTTTATCCACTCCCCCAGAACCGGATACACTGTAGAAATCGTTGCTCTTGATGCTACCTCTTACGGAAAGAGAATAGTAAACGTACGCAGAATTTTTAATTAAAAAAACAAAAAGTACTGTCCTTTTCTACTAAGGGCAGTACTTTTTTCATTAAAAAACCGAATTTTTTGAAATTTTATTTGTTAAATTGAACCATTTTAATTTTTTTGATTGACTAGAGCCAAGTTTTAATATATACTTATAATAATATACAACTGATAATTACATATTGAAAGGGGATACTTTATGGTAGAAAAATTTGCTTACGAGGGACTTACATTTGACGATGTACTTCTCATACCTCAGGAATCAAACATTCTTCCCAACGCTGTAGACATGAAAACCAACCTTACCCAGAGCATTCAGCTCAATATTCCTCTCATGAGTTCTGCTATGGACACCGTAACAGAATCTTCTATGGCTATTGCTATAGCTCGTGAAGGCGGTATAGGTATCATCCACAAGAATATGACAATAGAACAACAGGCTACAGAAGTAGACAAGGTAAAAAGAAGCGAACACGGAGTTATTGTTGACCCGTTCCGCCTTTCAGAAAACCATACACTTGCCGAAGCTGATGCACTCATGGGCAAGTACAAGATAAGCGGTGTGCCGATAACAGAAGATGACGGCAAGCTTATTGGTATAATCACAAACCGTGACTTAAGATTCGAAACAGACTTTTCCAAGCCTATAAAGGCAGCTATGACACGCGAAAACCTCATCACAGCTCCCGAAGGCACTACAATGGACGAAGCTCAGCAGATACTTCGCAATGCAAAGATAGAAAAGCTCCCCATCGTAGACAAAAACGGATACCTTAAAGGTCTTATAACAATAAAGGATATTGAAAAATCCGTTAAATACCCCAACTCTGCAAAAGACTCCAACGGAAGACTTCTTGCAGGTGCGGCTATCGGTATTACAGATGACGTTTTAAACCGTGTAGAAGCTCTTGTTGCTTCCAAGGTTGATGTACTCGTACTCGACTCTGCACATGGTCACTCCATGAACATTATGAAGTGCCTTAAGAAAGTAAAAGATGCATTCCCCCACATACAGGTAATTGCAGGTAACATAGCAACAGAAGAAGCTGCAGAAGCTCTTATTAAAGCAGGTGCAGATGCAATAAAGGTTGGTATAGGACCTGGTTCTATCTGTACAACAAGAGTTGTAGCAGGTGTTGGTGTGCCTCAGGTTACAGCTATTTACAACGCTTATCAGGCAGCTAAGAAATACAATATCCCCGTTATTGCAGATGGTGGTATAAAGTATAGTGGCGATCTTCCTAAGGCTATTGCTGCAGGTGCAGATGTTATAATGGTAGGTTCACTGCTTGCAGGTTGCGAAGAAAGCCCCGGAGATACCGAAATCTACGAAGGCAGACAGTTTAAGGTATACCGCGGTATGGGCTCTATCGCTGCTATGGAAATGGGTAGTAAGGACCGTTACTTCCAGAACGGCACAAAGAAGCTCGTTCCCGAAGGCGTTGAAGGTCGTGTTCCCTACAAGGGTGCTGTGGCAGATACTATATATCAGCTTATGGGCGGTCTCCGTTCAAGCATGGGTTACTGCGGTACAGCTACTATCCCCGACCTCAAAGAAAGAGGTAAATTCGTAAGAATTACAGCTGCAGGCTTAAGAGAAAGCCATCCCCACGATATATCCATTACTAAGGAAGCTCCTAACTACAGCAGAAACTTCTGATTATTAAAGGCTGAATGCATTTTGCATTCAGCCTTGTTTTTTCTATTTCCCACAAAAATAGGTGTGTATAAAATGAATTGATTTTTGATATGACCCCAAAAAGTTAGACTTTTTATAGCGTAGTAGTTTTATGACTGCTACGCTATTTTTATGCAGCCAAGGCTTTGAGTCGATATTGCACCGGACTCATCCACCCAAGTTTCTCTTTAATTCGTTTCTCGTTATA
>JAZLCB010000370.1:0-8906 GCA_045614005.1 Clostridia bacterium | reverse complement strand
AAGGAGATTTCATTAAAATAAATATCCTTATAAACAAAGTCGATTTTAAGCTTCTGCACCATTTCGCCAAGATAAGTGCAGGAGATACCGTTTGCTTCAAGCTCATAGGTATAAATTACACCCTTCTTAAAGCCTTCTACACCAAGTGTAGTATCTTCTACCATGAGTGTGTAGTAACCGGGCTCGGTGTTTACATCTACTTCTACTGTAGCAGTCTTGGTATTGTTGGAGGTAACAAATGCAAAACCTGATGCACTTTCGCTTCTTTCTTCGTTAAGTGCATAGTAGTTGAAGGAGGGGGCTTTGGATGAAAACGCCATGCCCACCTGATTAACTGCATTTGCAGTTAAGTTGAGGCTTGTACCTGCTTCTACCTTGAGTGTATCTGCACTTAAAGTAAGGTCGTAGAGGTATTCCTCTCCAACATATGTATACGGTGCGCTGTAGTCTAAGAGAAGAAGTCCGCGATCCTCGTCGGTTACAGCACTTCTGTCTACTGTGGCATCAAAGCCGAGTCCTACACTGGTAGCATCCTTTGTGGCAGTAAACACGCCTGTGTAGAGCTGAAACTCCGAGCTTGTTACATCCCATCTTACCGGAGCAACACCTGTACCGTAAGAAAAGCCTGCCTTAAGGGTTTCTTTCTTTTCAGGAGCACCGTTCTTTAATCGTACGGCAACTGCATATGTTTTGCCCTGAACTATGGGCTCTGCTATTCTTTCGTTACTTACTGTAAGGTATACCGGACCTGCAGTAAAGTATGAGCTCTTGCCATCAGTCTTTTCGAGGAAGCCATACATCTTTTCATTGTCGAGCGAATTGCCCTCGCCTCTGTACATTGTACCGCCTGTACCGTTGTTGGGTGTGTAAAGGTTTATGTTGTTTGAAAGAGTTTTAACAAACAAGCTTCCCTTAACCTCGCCTGCCACATAGTCTTGGGTTAATGCAGACAAATCGCTTTCATAAGCGGAGGTAAGCATTGCTTCGAGAGTTTCCAATGTGAACTCTTTGCCTTTTATTTCGTCTCTTAAGAACTGTATGTTGTTGTTAAGATTAAGGAAAGTATCAGCTTCAACTTCGATATATGCAAGGTTTTGTGCTGTTAATACTTCGCCAAGGTACTCTATGCCGTCCTCGGTAGAGTTTGATATAGCCTTTAAGATTAATTCGGAAGCTACAGCCTTTGTAAATTCAGCATAGGATGTATATCCCTTTTGGGTAAGTGCTTCCTGAACGAGAACCATGCCTTCGTCTGTAACATAGTCCTTTACTTCGTAAGCGATTGCATCTTCAAGCTTTAAGATATCTTCGTAAATAAATTCGCCGTTTGCATCATAAAGCTCTATTTCGTCGGAAGGTGCATTGTAAAGAGCAACTATTGATGCTCTTACTATGTATTCTTCCATATCTTCTCTATCTGAGATTTCCTCGTCTGCGATACCGCCTGCGATAACCTTAGCAAGCTCAGCGGTATCTGCTTTTGTAACTGTTTCATCATCCATGGAAAGAATATCAAGATAACCACTGAGATTGCCGGCAAGAGTATCTGCATCTTCGCCCTTTATAGCTTCTATGGTATCTTCTATAACCTTCTGATTTTCTACTGTGATAACAACACCTTTTCTAAAGCCGTCGTAATCGTTGGAAACCGCAAGGATAACATATCTGCCCGAAGCTACGGTATCTGCTACTTCTACTGTAGCTTCACCGTTTCCGTTATCGGTTAAGGTAATGCCTTCGGTTATTTCCTGTGTTCTGTCCTCGTTTAATACCATAAACTCAATATTCTGTTCGAGGCTACCCTGAATACCTACCTGGTTTACAACCTCTGCGTTTACGGTTACGGTTTCTCCTGCTTCTATATTTTCATTGTCTGCATACGCTACCAAATCGTAAGCGTATTCTTCGCCGATGTATGTGTAAGCTGAGCTATAGTCCAAAAGGAGCATACCGCGATCAGCATCTGTTACAGCACTTCTGTTTACTGTAGCATCAAAGCCGAGTCCTATGCTGGTAGCGTCCTTTGTAGCAGTAAACACACCTGTGTATGTAACAAATTCATCCGAGGTGACATCCCATCTTACTGCAGGCTGTAATCCTGTAGAATAAGATATTGCCGCTTTTAAGGTTTCTTTCTTTTCGGGAGCACCGTTTCTTAAACGAACCGAAACTGCATAAGTTGTACCCGAAACTATGGGAGTGGTTAATCTTTTGTTACCATCCGCGGTTGACATATAACACGGACCTGCGGTAAAGTAAGAGCTTGCGGCACCGGTTTTTTCTAAAAATCCGTATACCTTCTGAGCATCCAATGAATTACCTGAACCTCTGTACATATCACCGCCCGTACCATTGCTGGTGATGTACTGGTTAATGCTTGCGGGATATGCGAGCATATTACCCGTTACTTCGCCCGGTACATAGTCGGAATAATCTTCCGCCATAACTGTAACGGGTGCTGCTACGGTAAATACCATCATAACGCACAGTATTACCGAAAGAAGTCTTTTGTTCATATAAATATCCTCCTTTTATTTAAGAACTCTTGCTCTTGCATACGGAACAAGGCTATCCTTGCCCCATACAAAGATTTTGATTTCTTCTATTATATATTTACCCTCTGTATCAAAGCCTGTATTTATATTTATGCTTTGTCCCTTAGGGATTGTTTGTGGTATACGCTGTGAAGCAACGAGCTTGCCGTCGCCGTATGCAGCAAATACTACATCAAATTCAGTTGTATCCGAACTGCTGTTTGTTACCTTTGCATTTACAAGAGAGAGTGTATCGTAGGTATCCATTGTAACTGACGAAATGGTAGCCTCATAATCTCTAACGGTAAAGTGCGAAACGCCGTTTGCACAAGCCCAGATATCTGCAAGCTCTCTTGATGTGTTTACTGCATCTACCTTCCAATAATATGTGGTATCAACATCGAGAGTATTAACAACTGCTGTGTTAAGGCCGGTGCTTTCGGTATGAACAACATTTTCAAAATTCTTATCGCTTGCAACAGTAAGAATATACTTATTTGCACCCGGTGCTATGTTCCATACAAAGGTAACGCCGTTTTTATTTGATACTGTATCCCCTGCTTTGGGATAGATGGTATCGAAGCTTCCGTAATTGCCTATAGTAAATTCAGTCTGAATACCTATGGTATCTATATTGAAGCTATCGGTAAGTCTGGTAGACTTTGCATATGGCGAAGTTGACTTAATTCTATAGTCTCCGTTTAAGGGATCTACGAATATAGAATTTGCCGAATCGGACACAACCTCGTTGTTTTCCAATGTAGAGTATGCAAGATTTTCGGACTGGATGTTTGTAGCACCGACATTTACTGCAATATTGTCCCTGGCTACCGTAAAGTACTTGGGATTATTGCCAGGTACTCTGTCGACATTCAAGAATTCCTCGAGTTCGGGATAACGCTCAAAATAGAGCTCCTTATCGTAAATCTGACTTTCTATAAATTCCAAAGTTCCGCTGGGACCTGCCGTAACTGTAGAGGTTTTAGTGCTTGCATGGTTTAAGAAGTTCCATGCCTTGTCTACATCTACCGTGGTGTTGCCTGAGAATGTAAAGGCTGCAGCACCGTTGGAGTTAAAGTCTATCATGACATTTTTTATTATATTGTTTTCTATTGTGAGGTCATGCTGACAATCATCAAGATATATAGCAACCTGTGCGCTGTGCGCAAGTGCAGATGTCGGACGCAGGTCGTGAATATAATTATACCTTATGGCAGAGCCTCTTGCAATGGCATTTCTTCCCTGATAGACAGCACCTGCATCGGCAACTTCGCGCATTACGTCATATATCTCGTTATATTCTATAATATGGTCATTACCGTTTAAGAGTATCGCAATACCCGGCGATACGGATATATTGTTGTTTCGTACGATAACACCGCAACCGCCAACCGAAATTGCACCGCTTGCAGAAGCGAGATGCTTATTGCCGTAATCGTATATAAAGTTGTTTTCTACAATATTATTTGCCTTGGTAAGTGTATCTACATTACCACCGCTTACTGTTATGGCAACACCTGCAAGGTTTACAAACACGTTGTTTCGTACATCGCAGTTGTAAGAGCCGTCTATACTTTGTCGCTGCCAGTAATCCTTGTTTGTCTGTGCTTGCTTACTTCCTGATATAATTACTGCTGTACCTCCGATGCCTTCGAATGTACATGAATCTACATCTACATTATATACATCGCGCATATAGATTGCAACACCGTTTGTCTGTGCAAAGCCGATACCGCTAAATGTAATATCCGAAGCACCGTTTACAGTTACAAGATTATCGAACATGGTGGCAATTTCAAGTGTAGCATCTTCCATGTCATATGGAGGATAGTAATACAAAAGATTATTTTCACTATCTAAGCAGTATTCTCCGGGAAGGTCTATTTCTTCAAGGAGGTTGAACGCCTTCCATCTCCTGGAGAAGTTGTCTGTAAAGGAGAAGTCTGTCTCGTATCCCTCTCTACCGTAAACAGCAAGAACCTTGTTTACCGTATCTAAAGATTTTACAGAAAGTCTTGCATATGAATAGTCATATGGCATAAATGCACCTATGTACCAACCTGTGGCTTTTGACCATCTGTCGGGCTCCGGCTCTGTGTAGTTGAAGCTTGTTGATATCTTGACATCCTTGCCGTTTGCATCCTTAATTATTTCGTCTACTATGGCTTTGCCACGAACGGAATATGCTCTGTCGTTAGGCCACTGCGACAATGTCTGCATAACACCGTCAGTAAATATGGCATTGAGTTCATAACGGTCTCTCAAATTGTAGAAGCTGGCGATCTGATATGACATATCAAATATATCTTCTTCGCTAAGTCCCTGTTCTTGGAGATCTATTACCATTACCTTGCCTTCCGCATCGGGGTGGAGTCTGGGAACTATATCCGAAGAAAGCGCACCGCGCATTTTGGATGTGTCGAGTACAACCGAGCCTTTAATTACAGGCTTTTCGCCTTCGTATGCCTTGTATATCACGGGAGTTTCTGCTGTACCGGAATCCTCGACATTAAAGTCGATAGATTCGCTAAGGCGATATTCTCCGCCACGAAGTACAACCTCTATTCCCATATACGAATCTTTATCGTGAATCTCGAAGACAGCCTCTTTTGCCTTGGTTATGGTCTTAAACGGTGATGAAAGTGTACCGCTGTTTTGGTCGTCACCTTCGGGAGATACATAAATTCTCTTAACATCATGCTTTAACTTAAACTTTATAAGCCTTACCATATTGCTATCCGAATTGGGATAAACTGCAAGGTAGTATGTGCCATAGGGAGCTTTGTTTCCTGCTGTTACGGTAACAGAAGTGCTGTCTTCCGATACATCTATGCTAAAGCCTGTATTAAAGTTTGTCTTGTTTGAATCGAGTATCTTCCATGTGAAGTCCTGATTTAACTTGCCCTTTATGCCAAGCTGATTTACAACTTCTGCCGAGGCTGTAATACTTCCGTCTTTTGTGATAACCGTGCTTTCGGATGTGAGATTGGCTTTTATGTCGTAGGCTACTTCCTCTGCTATATACAAAGAACCGCCATCTGTTAAATCTATAGTTATAATTTCGGGAGAAGCAAGTGTGCTTCTGTCAACAGAACCGTCGAATCCCAAAGAAACAAAGCCGACATTCTCCGGCGAAGTAACAACTGCATTATATGTATTGTACTCCGATGAGGTTACAGGTATGGAGCATACCTTGTCAAAACCTATCGCAACACCAAAAAGTGCAGACGGATTAACATCCATGGCCTCGTTTTTGAGTCTTGCTGATATTATATAGTTCTTGCCTGCAACAAAAGCTTCTGTAAGATTTTTATCGTCTACGGAAAGGTAAGTGTGTCCTACCTTCCAATATGTGTTTACAGCACCTTTTGCCTGCCAACTGTAGTACTCATTATTCTTAAGAGCATATTTGGTAGTTACGGCACCGTTGCTGAACTCAAACATGTTGACATTGCCGGGTCCGGTAACCATATTCTGAGGGATTTCACCGGGTGTATATTCATCCTGTGCACCTACAACTATTTCGTAGGTTCTTACAAAGTTCTCGTAATCCTTTGACTTTGCAAGTATATAATATGTACCGTTTTCTATATTTTTATCGAGTGTAGCTACTGCACGAGAGCTGTTGGAATCTATGGTGAATTTTATATCCGATGTGATTGCAGTCTTGCCATCCTTCAACGCAAGCCATTCAAAGTTCTGAAGGCATGTACCCTTAAGGCCTATCTGATTTAACACCATAGCTTCCATAGTTATGGTATCTCCGCCCTTTAATTCATCGGGCATAGTTCCTACGGGTTTAACACTTATGTCGTATACCGCTTCCTTAGCAAGGTATGTCAATTTGGAGAAGTCCTGACAAAATGCATCGCCTGCTGTGGCGGAACTAAGACCAAACCACAGAATACCCTGATTGTTATCACCTACACTGAAAGTACCTCTGAACTGCTCATAATCTGCATTAGGAGTGTAACCCTCTGCACCGTACTCCATAAGGTAGCTCTTTTGAGAACTTACCTGGAAGGCAATATTCACCTTAGGTGTACCCGATACAGTCTTAACATATGTGGAGTACACATAGCTTGTGTTAGCTTCAAACGGAGAAGCTACGGTATAATTACCCAAAGAAAACCCATTGACTGCCCATGTATCCGACTCTTTGAGAGCAAAGTCTTTGGTCGCGTAGAACCTTCTTTCGGTAGAAGAACCATCATTCCATGCCGAATCTACATCATAGGAATTTGAACTTGTGTAAGACCAAGCATGTGGTTTGGAGAGAAGGTTAGCGGGTTTGGAATTAGGAACATAGTCTATAAAAGAGCTTTCCTTTTCTACTGTAATTTCTACGCCCTTTCGAAGCTTTTTGTAATCCTGAGATGCGGCAAAGATTATATATTTGCCGGGTGCTACGCTCTCTGCTACATTTACGGTAGCTGTGCCGTTTGATGTAGGAGTTATGGTAATACCCGGAGCCACCTCACTTCTGTCGGAATTCAG
Organism: Clostridia bacterium; assembly: GCA_045614005.1. Taxonomy (GTDB): domain Bacteria; phylum Bacillota; class Clostridia; order UMGS1810; family UMGS1810; genus RGIG8748. The sequence continues at coordinate 1,875 of JAZLCB010000370.1, read as the reverse complement.
CGCAGTCCATGTAAAGTTCTGTGCAAGGCTACCGCAAGTACCAATCTGGTTTACAACCTCTGCTTTAACCGCGGTACTACCTCCTGCAAATATTACATTGCTCTCTATTGTTTCTGCATTTATATTATATGCTTCTTCTATACCAAGATAGGAAACCTTGGATAAATCCTGAATTATCTGCTCGCCGACGCTGCCGCTTACAAAACCAAACCATAATGTACCGTTTGGCTTGTCACCTGTATTGAAGGTAACCTTGTACGGTGAAAATTCCGCTAAGGGAGTGTATCCCGATGCACCATACTCATTTGTATAAACCTTGTGTGCATTCGCACCCGAGGAAACCTGATATGCCACAGACATTTTCGGAGTTCCTATTGAAGATTTTAAGTATGTTGAGTAAACATAGTTTGTGTTCTCTATAAAAGGCGCTTTAACGCCCACAGAAAGAGCTTCTGCCGCCCATGTACCGGAAGGAGAAACATCAATATCCTTTGCAACGGTGTACTCTCTCTGCTTTAAAGGCTCGTTGTACCAGGTTGAGCTTATAGACGAGCTGTTGCTTCCTGTATATCCGTAGCCTGTGGCTTTGCTTAAAAGGTTTTCGGGCATATCGGAGACTACATAGTCGTCGTATGCATCATTGCCGATAACAGAAATGGTTGCGCCCTTTCGGAAGCCTTCGTATACGGTAGAGGATGCGAGTATTACATAGTCTCCTGTAGGAACTGTTTCAGATATTGAAATCGTTGCTGTACCGTCTTCTCCGTAAACAATGCCAAAGCCATCCATCTCGGCAGTTCTTTCGGCATTTAACACCTTGTATGTCACGTCCTGACTGAGTGTGCCTATTTTACCTATCTGGTTTACAATCTGAGTCTTTACCTGTACGCTCTCTCCTGCATATACCGAAGATGAACCTGATACAACATTGGTTATATCGTACGCAGCTTCCTTTGCTACATAGAGTGAACCGCCGTTTGATATATCCATGTTTAATATACCAAAATCGGTAAGGGAGCTTCTGTCTATATTCTGATTAAGACCCACGCTGAAAGATTCGCTGTTTTTGTTTGCAGTGAAAGACAAGGTGTATGTAGCATACTCGGAGCTTGATACATCCACACTTGCAAGCGGATTGTTATTTGAACCCATTCCTACTGCAAAACTAAGTTGCGGTCTGGTAGATACTGTATCGTTTTTGAGACGAACAGAGAGTACATAGTTCTGTCCGTTTTCGAATCCATGTTTAAGATGTCCCTTCGCCAAAGTGAAATATGTAGGACCTGCTCCCCAATAGGTGGATGGTGCATGATTCTTTTCGCGCCAGAGGAAATAATCGTTTTCCTTCCACGAACCTGAGCCCCAGTTTAATTCACCCGAAGCGCCATTGCTTGCTACGAGGGCGTTTATGTCATTTCCCTTCAAAATAATGTTGTCTGTAAGCTCTGCAGGAATATAATCGGAATAGTCCTCCGCAGCCCACACCGAAAATGCGGGGCTTAAAAGAGAAAATATCATAACAAATACTACAAATACAGATATGTTCTTTTGGAATTTCTTCACTTTAATTCTCCTTTGACAAAACATATTTTCTATGCGAACGCTTAAAATCAGGTGTTCAACCCTAAAATACCATTCTATTTTATATATTGTACTATAAAAATTAGCAAATGTATATTCGTTTTTTTACTGTATTTCTTAAAAAAACGAACTTTTTCTTGCTTTTTTGATTTTTTGCACAAAAAAACTCCTGCTAATATTTAGTAGGAGTTTTTTCTATGCATTTTAATATTAGTCTACGCGGTTTCTGTTGTGACCTTCAAAATAAGCCTTTATGTTTTTGCTAACCTCGTCTATACACCTTTGACTTGCATC
>JAZLCB010000369.1:0-20113 GCA_045614005.1 Clostridia bacterium | reverse complement strand
GGTTATTATGTCAAAGCCGGACCTGTTACCGCCACAATTAACGGTACAAAGGTTGTAAACACAACTTCCCGCTTCGACATGAATGGCGACGGTGGCTACAAGAAAACCGGCACAATTACTATAACGCATACTGCGGATGGTTCAAAAACATTCTCAATGTCGGTAAAGGCGGCCATCTACAGTTCCTCAGTAAACTGTACGGCATCCGGTAGTGGTACGCCTACAAAAATCAACCGATACGCCCTCATTACAGCCTATCCGACTTTTACTGATGAGGACAATCCTACTATTTCGTACAGTAACCCGGCAGGTAGCGACTTAGTAAATAACATTCAGGCGCGTTTGAAATGGATGAACGGGTCAACTGAAGTTACAACTTCGTATTCGTCCGTATTGGATGTCGAGGGCGGTACTTATACATTCGACCTCGACAGCTATAGGAGCGCGTTGCGAAGTGCATCCGCTAATAGCAATACGCTCGCAGTAACTTATGACCTCAAATCCATAATGAGCGGTACTACTGAGTATCACGATACTAAGACTGTTCAGATGAGTATCGTCAATGCTAATCCGGTTATTCAAAGTTCGGCATTAACTTACAGCGATACAAACTCATCGACAGTGCAAAAGACCGGTAGTAATCAGATTATCGTTCAGAAGCAAAGTACCCTGACCCTTCATGTTGATACTACGAACAATCGGGTGGAACCTCAGAAGTCTGCTACTATCGGGGCGCTAGGTACGAGTGCCTACAGCATTCTATTCAACGGAACAAGCTATACTCCGGATAGTTCCGGTAATGTTTCGCTTGTGAACCCCGATATTGCCGGCGTTTATACTACAACTCTATCTGTAACTGACAGCCGTGGTAATATAAGTACGCTGTCAAAAGATATTACGATACAGCCGTGGGTTAATACATCGGCTATCTGCACGGTAAATCGTGTGGATAACTTCCAAGATGATACGATACTTTTAGTCAACGGACAGTATTCATCTGTATCCGGCACCAACGCTATTTATATTTCTGAATCGCATAAAGAGGTCGGAGATACTACATGGTCTAGTCCGGCTACAGTCACGAATAATACTAATTTCTATATTGGAGGTCAGGGCACCGGACTTGATAACACTTGTGAATGGGATGTCAAAGTCTTAGTATGGGATAAGTACACCACGGCTGAGGCGGATAAGACTGTTTATAACTTACGAGTAGGTAAGGGCATACCCTTAGTATTTTTTGATAAACTCAAACGGTCGATGTCCTTGAATGGTTATCCGGATGCCGAGAATCAGCTTTATATTAATGGCAACGAAAAAGTTACCGGAAATATGGAAAGTTCAGGTTATTTAGGTTTTGAAGGTCTAAAGGTACGATTAAAAAGAATTACCATGACGGCCGCTTGTACTACGCATAGCGGAAGTTACGATTTTTATTATTGCGGTGATAAAACGGTGAATATTTCTGAGTTTGGTTTTAATCATGTATATTATGTGTTTGCTTGTGGTGGTAGAACTGTAAGCTCAACAAATGTTTCTTGGCCTATTGTTGAAGCCTTCACTGCTACAACAATATACTATACGGTAGCACGACATACATCTATGTCTATGGCTAATTATTCGTTTGGTTTTTTAATTATCGGAGATTAAGGAGGGATTTACTATGAATTACATTGTTGTTGAGATGCAAACTAATGAAGGAACTACAAGTACACTGACAAATCAGTATTCTTCACTCGACCAAGCTAATCAGAAATATCATCAAATATTGTCATATGCCTCAGTCGGTACGATAGACTGTCATTCGGCAGTTATGCTTGATGAGAATGGGATGTTCTTAAAGAGTGAAGGATACAGACATGATGTTGTGCCTACGGAGAACACGGATTATAACGGACAAACATAATAAAGGAGAACAGAATTATGAACTACATCGTACTAGAACTTCAAACAACGGACGGAACGACATCTAACATTGTCACGCAGTATGACAATCTCCCTGAGGCAGAGCAGAAGTTTTACCTTATCTGCTCATCTGCCGTAGTCAGCGATGTCCCTATCCATTCGGCCGCTATCCTCGATGAGCATGGATTCTTAGTCAAGAACGAAAGCTTCTCACACACTGAGCCTGAACCGGAACCCGAACCGGAGCCTGAGCCGGAGGGATAATAAATGGCTGTATCTGATTATCCTAAGACAGCGCAGGGTAAAGCCGTACCGGCGAATGCTGAGGATTTACGGAAAGATGCTGAAGGCATAACCAACCCTAATCTGCACCGCAGAATCGATAATGAGGTTACTCCGGTAGCTCCCGGTGAAGTTGAGCCTGACAGCTATGATGTATCCGTATCCGTAGTAAATTCGTATCGGACGGTAAAGCGCAATACTTATACGGAAAATCCGGTTGAGGGTGAGCCTGAATCTGAGATACCATAACACTTTTCGGTATGGTATAATGAGTCAGGTTCCAAGGAACCACGAAAGAAAACCCAACAGAATCCCGGGCGGAAGGCACTCTGCCCGGGGTTTTGTTTTATAACCTTTTATACTAATGAATTTTAATTATTAAAGGAGACTATCCCTATGGCTAAAAGATTCACAAAGTATCCTAAGGGCTATGTTAGGGCAAGTTCTGATTCCGCACATAGTTACAATATCTATTACATTGACAATACTCATACTGAGACTGCTTTATTAGGGGCAGAGCTGAATGATGTTTTAGCCAAGTATGGAGCGGTAGCCTATTTTGATTCCGCTAGCCCTAAGAATCGTTCTCGTAATGATTATGTGGCTGAATTTGTTGTAACTGCGAAGAAGCCTATTTCACCCGACAAACTTGCAGACATTATCGAAAATACCCTCGGTATTGAAGTAGCCGGTGTTGAAGATTTGGGTTCTGATGACTATGTTGAGGCATGTGGCATTAACGGTAGCACCGTCACGGCGACTAGAGGGGATGCTGATGTCTCATGTAATAGGGGTCGATATGCCCCTATCTCCGATAACACTATTTATAATGACATATCTTGGATTGCCGGGGAGATTGCCAAGCAATTAGATTATTGGACAAAAGTATTCGGTCACGACTGCTATACAGTAGAATCGGCTATCGAGGCTTTTGTTACGATGAATGATGATTATGATGATTGGTGGGCAAGAGGGTGCAGTTCACCGGAAGCTGAGGATAGGTTTGTTCAAGCACTTATTGGGGCTATGCGTTCCCGTGGCATTGAATTAGTAGATGATAGGAGGAAATAAAACTATGGCAAGGCATTTTACAAAATACCCAAGCAATTATGTAAAGGCAAGTAGCACTCCTACAAGCACACTATCAAATAGTGAATACAAAAGGTTACAACAGCAAATTCAGAATGGTGAGCCTATAACACAGCTTGAATATGACGCGTTGGATAATCTTTGTAAAGATTATAATAAGGCATGTCAGTCTGAAATGCGTAAGCCCGTTCAAAAATGTGATATGAGCTATGCTCTGTATATGCGTGATAATGCATTAGAAGTTAAGCAGTTATTAGAATCTGCTATTGTAGAGTAATAGGGACTAACAATGTCAAACAATACAAACCCACTCGACATACTTAAAAGACTTGATGTAAAGCAGAATGTAACCATTCGTGTTATTGATGAGGCTACTAATGAAGTAGTCCAAGAACATGTTGGGCACAATGCGGCCACCAACTCACTTTTGACCGGAATCGCTCATTATCTGATGGGCGATGGTGTATTAAATCAGGGTTCAGACACACTGTCCATGTGGGTACCTCAGTACATCTCGTTAGGTACAATGGGTCTGACTTCTCAGGAATCTGAGACAATAATTTCTGATGGTAGGAAGTACATCGTGCCTAAGGCTTTGGGATATACTCCGGTAGCTCCTGAGAGCGCTACTGATGATGAAAAACGCCTGAACGCTGAACTGCGTTTTTCCGAGTATGTCAATCAGACACCGGGATTTGGTGCTGACGGCTACGACAACAACTCCAACAATGACCGCGAATGGTTTGGTTTGGGTTACCCTTATTCCTTAAAACCCGACGCGCTTACTCAGGACTTCTACAATGCCGGGCAGAACAAGTATGTTCTTACATCTGCACCTTTAACCGGTGATAAGTACAGTATCATTTCTGTTACGGTTTACCCTCCGACGGAAACACAGCCCATCCCGGTAATCAATCAGGATATGCACGACACCTCAGTTAAGAGGACTGAGATATCCGTCGAAGATTACGATGTTCAGATGAATGACAATAATCAGTACGAACTGATTATTACTAATGGAACATCTTATTCCGGCAGAATGGCGGTTATCTATACTATAGCTAGTAAGGATGCTACCAACTGCGAGCTGATTCAGGCTAAGGTTGATACTTCCGGGCAGATAGTACCGCTCACGCTCCGTTCTAAGATTACCTATCGTGACATGATACCGGAGATTCAGAGTGAGGTTCCTAATACCCTTGATGTCGTATATTCCGCTATGGTATCCACCGGAGCCTTAAAGGCGTACCGTGGCAATAGGGATTACATCTATATTACTGAGGCAGGTCTTTGGTCTAAGGCATATTACAATGACAGCGGTGATAACGGACTGCTTGCAGGCTATCGACTTCTTCCGGCAGACGATAATGTTACGGATGTTGAGGTTCAGGAATCTTTTACCGGTAACGGAACAAAAGATACATTCGAGTTCGAGCAGAAAGCGCTGTCGATTTCTTTAGTCACGATTAATTCGGAGGCTGTCCCCGAGACGGCATACTACCTCGATACTAATGCCAACTCCATCGTCTTTTGGGATGCTCCTGCCGATGGTGATGCAATATTAGTTGTAATCAAGACGGTATCATGGAAAGACATGCGTGACCCGGAGCATCGTAAGCTCGTACAGCGAAATGTCCTCCGTGTCGGAATCAATCAGGTTGTTCAGGTTGTATGGAAGTTACAGCTTGGCGGACTTGAACAGTTGAACGGTCTTAGGTATCTGTATCCGTCACAGTATCCTGAGGATGTTTGGGAATTAACTTAAAATAAAAATATAATCGTTATAATAACTAGGAACAGTCAAGGAGGAATCAACACATGAAGCGCTATGTGCGGACAAATACTGAATATGAACCCGGTGGCGAGACTTTTGAGGGCTACATGGGTGCAACCGGATGGAAGGGCAAGAATGCCGATACCCGTCTGAGCGTTGTCGAAATTGCAAAAATCATCAAGTCTCAGTTCAAGAAGAAGTATCCCGGGTACAAGATTAGTGCAAGAACAGAACGCGCTTCACACATCGATGTTGTCATCACTGTGCCTAAGTCAAACCTCATGCCTAAGGATGAGTTCGTAAAGGACGCTGTTTATAATCCTTATAAGATGTGTCGCAACGGCTACCATTGGATAGGTTGCTATGACGCTAACGGCAAATGGGAAGAACATCAGGCTGATGACTACAGCCACATGTCTGACGAGGAAAGAGCTGACTTCTTCTCCCGTTACTATGATTACACGCTCGATAAGTACACCAATGCTGAGTACAGCAAGCTGAACTACGGCGTAGAACCTATTCCGCTTATCGACAATTCACCTCTGAAGTATGTCCATGACTTAATGAACTCGTTCAATTACGATGACAGCAACGCTATGGTTGACTATTTCGATACGAATTTCTACGGATTCCTTTACTACAAGTACGGAGCATAAGGGAGGCAGAAGCTATGAAACGATATATAAGAGCGATGAGCGCCGGTGCAATTATTGATACCGTTTACACTCCGGCATATCCGGATGGTTCCCTCCGTTATCATGTGTACTACCATCCTACGGGTAGCAAAACCTATTATAGTGAGGCAGAACTGCCCAAGTCTGTAGTAGATTTTATGAAGACGGCATACTACGATGAAGAACATCAGGAATATCGCCGTAATAAGGAAAGACCTCAGCCTTATGACCATGCTAAAGAGATGGCTAAGCCATTAGTCAAATTTGAGGATATCAATACAGAGGATATTCAGCTTGACACTTCAAGGGGTTGGTTGACTGTAACCAATTATAGATTTGATGATTCCGGTTGGTATCGTAATAGCAGTGCCCATGATATTTATTATGAACCCTTTTATCCTATCGGTGAAACTCATGGCGTATCATATGGCATTATCGGTACGAAGGGTCATTACTACGGGTACAAGCTCGAAGGTGACATAATGTACTGCAATAACCATTTTGCTACAAACAAGCTGAAAGCTATGCAGTATATTAAGGAAGATATGCGTGATGACATCGCTAATTGGAGCGTTATCGGTCGAGTAATTAAGTAAGGAGTTTGCTATGAAAAGATATGTAAGAGCTTTTCGCGGGGATGACTATTTTGGTAAGTCTGAACGCGATGTCTGCGGAGACTTAATCACCAAGCTGTGCCACGGATGGCTTATTTCAAAAAGAATGAGTGATGACAGTAAGCCCTTTAGTTTAAGGGGAGTTGCTAAATTCCTTCAGGAAGAATACCCGGATAGGTGTACGACCTATGAACTCAAATGGGGTTCTGAAACTCAGGAAGAAGAATTTGATTTATATACTATCCTTGGTGCTTTAGAGGGTATGTGCTATAACAACGAGGCAGTTGAAGTAGCTGATGGCTTCTATTATGTCGGCAGTTATGCTGATTGGAAGAAAGACGCTGATGCTCAGGCTAGATTATCCAACATGACCGGCTACACTTACGAACCGCTTTGATGCACCTTATATACATATATATATATGAATTAAAGGAGTTCCGCTTATGAAGAAACATTTTACAAAGTACCCTTCTAGCTATGTTAAAGCTAGTCTCGGCGCGTCTAGTAGTAGAACAGAGTGGTTAGATTACATCTGCTCTAAATGGAAGGAAGATGGCTGTTCTAATACCGAATTAGCACAGTTCCGCGGTGATATAGAATGCGGTGCATATGACGAGTGGATAGACGCTATTCAGGAAACTCTCGGCGACTTCAGATTTCAGCAGTTTAAGAAAGCTCTTTCTGTTAAGGGTTATGAAGATTATGTTGATGTTGCTGATGGCAGAATCTATGACCGCTCCGAAGCTAATGATTGGCTTAAAGCGAAGATTGCTGAGTATGGCAACACCTATTCTTGGGACGATGACTTGAAGCGTGATTTGAACAAGTTAATCAAACAGTTTGGTAATACCTATTTTTGGGACAGATAAAGGTAAGGTGTACCGAGGTAACGATTATGGACAATGAACTTTTATTTACACCGGCTTCATTATTGGATTTTCTCCGTCAGATAGACGAACTGTCCGATAAGGATATAGCTGTGGACGAGAACGAATCGTCAATCAAGGTGACTATCGGTGATTCCGTTTATGAAATCAACAAGGGCGACGCTGAGGATGTCGAAGTTGAGCCTGAGACTGTTGATGAAGTAGCTGAAATCAATGAGACTGCTTACGAGGAAATCGATGACATCGAGTATAACGAAGTCACTGATGAAGAAGTAGTCGAGGGCGGTCTTATCTCAGAAGCCCTGAAGACGCTTGCTGTCGGAGGACTTGTAAGACTTACGGGCAAGATTTTGGGTAAAGATGTAGCAGAGACACTGCTTAAAGGAAAGTAAGGTATTAAGCATGGAAATTAACTTAATCGATTTCATTTATCCTTTTGACCACTATACCAAGTTTGAAATTCTCGACCGCGATGACGGCGAGCGTATTTTCTCCGGTACAAGGGCTGAAGTCCTGAAGTGGTTGGAAACAACAGACAATGTATTCACGGTCTGCTTAGGCACATCAAAAGGATACTTTAGCTGTATGAACTCTACTGTCATGGTTTATCCGGATTACAGAATCACTTATTAAGGAGGTTACATGTATGTATATTGACCGTTCTAACAACCAACTGCTCACACCTTATCGTAATTTTACGCAGACTATCGATGATATTACTGCGAGTATTACTGAATACGCCGATGCCAAAGCTGACCGCGCCTATGATTTGTGTCTTTCAGACCACGGTGCGGAACTTGATGCTGTGACAGAAGCTTTTTTCGCGAGATTTAATGAGGTTTTCGAGGAATACAAGAGTGAGTTTGACGCACTCATCTACACGAACTTCGGTGATTGATAATTACCACATAACTTTATAAGGAGAGCGGTATGAAGCGCTACATTAAATCTAACCGATATCAGCATATCTTAGATAACCTTGTAGATGGTAACAAAATTTGGAATATAGCCACCGGTGAGTTTGACACATTATCTGAGGAAAGACTTGAAGAATTAAGAAATCCTAAACCTGAACTCCTGCCTCGATTTGAATTGGATACTTCAAGGTTCTACAAAAATGGTAAAATGTGGTACAAATCTCAGGCAGGAGAGCGCCCGGAAGACAATAGGGTTTATAGGAATGCCGGTAGATATAAGATTTTTATCAACTCATTCCCCGGTTTAGCCTCCCCTCAATCAAGGTTATTTGTAGCAGATTCAGAAACGGGTAAGATATATACTAAAATTGTTCTGCAAGGCAGAGGTCGTTTCCGTGAGGAATTAGCTGAATTAGTTGAGTGGCTTCAAGCAGGAAATGTTATGCCTGAATGACATAACCCATAATGTACTGAATATGACGGGCTAGTTTTCATTACTAGCCCGTTTATATTTTATAACCTTTTATATTGTAATAAGGCGTAAACTACTATCGGGAGGTATAACCCGTGGCTACTAATTACGGTTGGACTGTAGAATCTAATGAAGCGTCGGAGGCATATGAACTTGCCTGCGAACATTTTGGGGAAGAAGACATCAACCGTCAGATTATTCAGTCTATGAGTTCAGACGAACTTGCCGAGAGCTTAGCTTACATTTTCCGGATGAATGACTTCCGGGAGTGGGACGAATATCGTGCCAATAAAGGCAAATTATAAGGAGAGCAACATGAAGCGTTACATTAAATCTACTACCATTATTCCTAACAAGAAGATTCAGGTTGGAATGTTTTGGAATGTTGATGGTCATGATTTTACTGTCACTAGCCGTACCGGCAATACATGTAAGATTCAGGAGAATTGGATAACGGAGGATACCGGTAGAAGCAGGTCTGTTACTGAGGTCTATCAGATTGATGTGAATGAGGACGGAACGGAATACGCTCATCCTAAGGACGCTGATAATTGGGGATTTTACGCTACAAGTGCTTTCAACTACCCTTATGACCCGGCACATGACCATCTTTGGGAGGAAGGTTTCATTGAAGATGACGAGGATGATTACACTCCGTCGGCTACAAGAGGCGATTACAGCCCCTCGTCTCCTTGGAACGCTCCCGGCATGAGTATCAATGACTTTATATAATACATACATATAACAATTCGGAGGCAATAAAATGGCACAGAGAAAAATTAAGTCTAACACGAAAGTCAAGAGTGAGAGTACGGTTTTAGGTACTTTTACCGGTAAGTGTTGTGATTCTGCCGTTGTCAACAACAATGACATGACCCTCAATAGGGAGCTGTTTGAAAAGTTAATCGATTCAGACGAGTACAAGGATGCTATGGAACACCGCTATTACATCGGATTCCTCGGACATCCGGAAGACCCGAATTGTCAGGATTTCAAAGACGCTTGTATCGTAATGACTTCCATGGAAATCAAGTCCAATGGTGAGATTTTCGGTACATTCGATTTAATCGATACTCCGGTAGGTAGAATCGTTAAGTCGTTCATTGATGCCGGCGTACAGTTTGGTATCTCCATCAGAGGTGCCGGCGATGTTGATGCTGAAGGTAATGTTGACCCTGATACATTTATCTTCAGAGGTTTCGACCTTGTAGCCTTCCCGGCATATGTTGATGCTGTACCGGACTTCATCGAGATAGCGGCCGCCTCCAACCCTAAGTACAGAAAGATTAAGACGGCTATCGATAAGAACCTTGCGTACATCTCATCTACTACAGCCATTGAAGAAATTCAGGCTACCCTTAATCCTCACTCGGCAGAGTATAAGAAGCTCGAAGCCAAGAAGCAGGACATCGGTGTTCAGGATGAGGAATGCCCGGAATGCTCTGATGAGGAAAAGGAATCCATTACAGCCAAGAAGCTCGACAGCATGACCGAGATGTATATCGAGGAATGCGAGAAGAACAGAAAGCTTGAAAGAGCTTTGGCTTCAAAGCAGGTGGAACTCCGTAGAGTTAAGACAGAATGTTCAAGGCAGATTAAGAGCCTTAAAAGGATTACATCTAGTCAGAATAAGTTGATGATGGATAGACTTGATAAGGTTACGGCATCCCGCGATGTAGCGTTGGATAATGCCGATGACCTTAGGGCAAAGCTTAGACAGACACGCTCAGAACTGCGTAAAATCCAAGCAAGCAAGTCAGCTCTGAAAGAGACTAATTCTGAAATTATTTCGGAATTATATAAGGCAAATGAAAATAACCTTATATATAAGCAGAAGATAAATTGTTCTTCGGCAGATATAGAAGATAAGGATGCCACGATTTCTGATTTGCAAGAAAAGCTGAACAAAACCGTTGTTGCTAGCAAGGACGCAAAGAGGGAAGCATCAAACCGTGATGAGGAAGTGAAACATCTGAAATCTCAGTTATCAGCTTCGAAGGCTACTATCGATGACTTACAGTCTAAGATATTGGCATTCGAGGATATGTTGCATCAGTATCAGCAGGCTTATGGTGATATCTATGCGACTGCCATTGGAACATCCGTATCTGCGTTGCCCGTAACGGCATCTACAACTGTTCGTGAGTTGGAAAACTTAATCCAAGGCGCGACTAACACTTCTAATATCGCTACTATGCCAATGTATGGTGTAGAAGACGAGGGCATTGTCGGCGACCCGGTAGAAGTTGTTGACGGTTTAGATGACAACAATTTGGCAACACTCTAAAACTATACTTACACATAGGAGAACTAAAACTATGGCTATCAAGAAGACAACTCGTAGAGTTATGCCCTCTACACGCGTTACAGCTTCTCGCCGTATTGCTACTCCTGCTCGCAGGATTGGTTATTCCGCACCTCGTAGCATCACAGCAGGCACAAGCATCACATCTTCAGTAAGGTCTAGGCAGGCTCGCCCTTCCGGCATCAAGGCTTCTTCCGTTCAGCTCACACCTGAGCAGAGAATCTTTGCTAATCAGCTCGTTTCCAACACAAGAAGAATGGCTGTCATGGGCGCTACCAACACCAACAACATCATGGCTCGTCCTGAGTTCATTGAACTCCTTCCTCTTTTCGTTCAGAAGCTTCTCGTTCTCGATGTATTCGGTTCAGTAGCTATGAAGTCTCGTCAGCAGATGATTCCTTACTTCAAGGTAATCGCTGAGAACGATAAGGGCGAGACAAAAGCAGGCGACATCCTTAACAGCCCCTTCGTAAATCGTCAGGGTCTTGACCCTAACTTCGCAGGCAGAGTTGTTAAGAATGAGACTGTTGCAGTCACATCCAATGCAGGCGCTTGCGCTTACACACCTATCCTCCCCGGTTCCGTTTCTATCGTTATCGGTGATGATAAGTATGTTGACCTCGGAAATGGTCTTTTCTCTGACATCGACGGTACAGAGACAACATCCGCTGAGCTTTCAATCGATTACGCTACCGGCGCTATCTCCGGCACAAAGGTAACCGGCAACATTACCGCTACTTACGAGTACGATAATGAGACTGTTGGTCCTGACGCTTCCGGCAACTATGGCGCTAAGATGGGTAAGATTTACCTTCAGCTTGACGAAATCAACATGATTGCAGAAGCTCACGAACTCGCTTGCTATTGGTCTATCTACAGCGCATTTGCGGCCAATCAGGAGTGGGGTTCCAACATCGGAGACATGGCTAAAGAGGCCGCTTTCTCCGAGATGACAGCAGAAATCAACTCCAACTGCTTCAAGCAGTTATATGATTCTGCTACATACAAGCCTCAGTTCAATTGGGATGCGGCCCCTGTCCTTTCCGGAGCTGTCGTTCCTTCTGATTACCTCAACATGTTCAAGCTGAAGTTAGAGCAGGCGGCCGCTTCAATCTATCAGCAGACAAGACTTTCAAGACCTAATAAGATTGTCTGCGGTACTACGGCCGCATCCTACATGGGCATGATTGACGGCTTCGTTGCTGATTCCATCGACGATACAGTAGGTCCCTACAGATTTGGTAAGCTCGGTCAGTTCGACATCATCGTTGACCCGAACTATGACACCAACACATGGGTAATGCTCTGCAAGAGCAACGACATCCGTAGGAACTCTGCTCTCTATGGTGAGTACATGCCTATGGTCAGCACCGACGCTATCGGACTTGCAAACGCTTCCGTACAGCAAGGCACTGCCACAATGTATGGCACCAAGATTGTCAACCCGGCTACAATCGTTTCCGGTAAGATTCTCGGCACATTCTGATAACTCAGAGCTAACAGTTGCCGACCTCCGACCAAGGTTGGCAACTCTAAATAAATCGCTAAATTTCACTTCGATACAACAGCGCCCCGGAGAAATCCGGGGCGTTTTATTTTGCCTATTTGTAGCTACAGACTTCTTGCTAATATGTATGGTATAATGTTATAGAACTATGTGGAGGTGATGTTATGTTACATAAGATATGTGCTTATTGCGGGGAGCCGTTTGATACGATATATCCTCAGCAGGATTTCTGTAAGCGACAGCATTATAAGACATGCGTAATTTGTGGTAAGCAGTTCCCTATTAAAGACTGCAAGACTAAGGTTCAGACATGTTCCAAGCAGTGCAAGGTCACAATGAGCAAACAGACTTGCATCGAGAAGTATGGCGTTGAGAACCCGATGCAGAATGCCGAAGTGCAGTCTAAAGCTAAAGCCACTAATTTGGAAAAGTACGGGGTAGAGAGCTTATTTCAATCAGAAGAATATCGGCAGAAGGTATCCGATGATTATTATGCAAAGACCGGGTATAGGCATCATTGGGAAAATCCTGAAGTCCGGGCTAAGAGCAAGGCTACATGGGGTGCAACCTCACCATTAAAACTAACGGAAGTCCGGGATAGGATTAAGCATACTACTTTAGAGCGCTACGGCGTAGATAATGTTCTGAAGAATAAACAGATTCGAGAGAAGATAAAAGAGACTAATCTTGAAAAGTATGGTGCTGAGAACCCCTTAGGTAGCGCAGATATCCGGGCTAAATGCGCTAAGACTTCTGAGGAACGCTATGGGAAGCCGTTTTACACTCAAACGGATGCTAGTCGTTTATCTGTTTTACGATATCCTGAGAAGTTGCCTTATTTGAATGAGTTTCAGGAGAACCCAATAGCTTTTATTGATAAGTATTTCCCTGACAGTAAGCCGTCCCTGAAGGATATTGAAGACCTTGTAGGGGCTACTACTTGGTCAATAAATGCGTCACTACGAAAATTTAACTGCTTTGATAGAGTTGATTATGTCTATTCTTATATGGAGCGTGAAGTTTATGATGCTCTTAAATCTATAGACCCTGATATCGACATTATCACAAATACGCATAAGATAATTACACCTTATGAGTTGGACATTTATCTTCCGGATTACAAGATAGGTATCGAATGTAATCCTACTTCAACACATAATTCCTCCGTAAACTTTTTTGCGCACTTGGACGGTGATACCCCGCGTAAACCTAAGTCTATCAATTACCATAAGCAGAAAACGGATTTATGCGAAAAAGCCGGTGTTTTCTTGTTCCACATATTCGGTTATGAGTGGGTGCATCGAAGGGATGTTATTATTTCCATGCTTCGCAACCTTTTAGGGCGTAATGAAGTTAGGCTGTATGCTCGTAATACCTATGTTAAAGAGGTGTCTGCTCCGGAGACGGCACAATTCTTGAACGCATATCATAGGCAGGGTAACGCACAATCACCTATACGCTTGGGCTTATATACAAAAGCCACGAACGAGCTAGTGTCTGTGATGACTTTTGGTAAGATGCGCGGTACCATCGGTACTTCCAAGAACGAAGATACCTCGGAGGTATGGGAGTTGATTCGTTTCTGTAATAAAACAAATACAACGGTAGTAGGTTCCGCTAGTAAGTTATTTAAGCATTTCGTACAGACATATAATCCGGAGTGCATCCGGTCTTTCTCAGACCGGGCACATACGCGGGGTAATCTGTATCAGCAGTTAGGTTTTACCGAAGTCAGACGAAGTGACCCGGGTTATGTTTGGGTGGATGTCAAAACAGATATGCCCTATCATCGAATCAATGCGCAGAAAGCCCATATTAAAGATTTTCTGAAGGATGACAGCATTGATACAACTAAACAGTCTGAACGGCAGATAATGATAGAACACGGTTATGTTCAGGTTTATGATTCCGGTACCATTACTTGGCAGTGGATAAACTAAAACGGCAATCGTTATAATAATTAAGTGATGCAGATTACTTTATAGGAGGTTAGACTGTATGCCGAGAAAAGCAAGAGCTTCAACAGACACTTTTTGGAGTAATAAGCGAGTAGAGAGCGGGATTACGCTCAAAGACCTGAGTGACTATCTGAAGATGGATTCTACTAGAGTATGTAGGATTCTTTCCGGTCAGATATTGCCTAGCACAATGACAGCAGTTGCTATCTGCGATTTGTTCGATGTTGATTACGCGGTAGGTGCCAAGGAATTTGTTAAGGCTAATCAGGCATGGGATAAGGCACAGCGTAAGCGTGAGAAGCAGAATCAGGCTATGAGGGATGTCCTTCAGGAGAAGCGGGCTGAGAGCCATGTGTTCATGGAGGCTTTGTACGGGGCAATTTCGTATGATGATTTCAAAGCCATCATGGTAGGCAAGGTTGCTAAGCCGGATATCCCGGAATATCTTTATGGCAGGGTGGATTACGACACATACACAAAGCTGATGTCATACATCCGGAAGTAATCAGGGACAGCCTATAAATAAAATAACCTTTTATCTATTTAGTGAATAATTAAATAGTAGAAGGTTATTTCTATTTATTAAGGAGAAAACATATGGGTAAATGGCGTTATAAGATTCCTGAGGATTACGCTTCAAGCTTACGCGACGCTTGTGACGAGGGTGACGCAGTAGAAGCTCAGGGTGCATTGTTAGGCGTTCTCTTTTGGATGAGAGAGCATATCCCGGAAATCATTTCAGTTGAGCGATTATTCGAAGATGTTTCAGCTATCGATGAAAGTGATTTTGATTCTTCCGATGACTTTGCCGACGAGTTAGATTACTATCTTTCTGAGTTCTATGACATCTGCGATACTTACAGAGTATGGATTCCTACGGGTATCGGAGCTAGTACGAAGATTACAGCGTCCCGCGATGACGAGATGGAAGACCCTCGTATCGAAGAAGCTGACAACCTTCAGAGTAATGTAGAAGATGACTTCTCCTATGTCATGGCAGGCATTGAGCGTCTTGGCAGAGAGGGAATGCTTGATGAAGCTATCAGTATTCTTAACTCATTGGCTGACACACTTAATTCGGCAATCAATATAATCGGCAACGATTTTGATAATAATAAAAGCGAGGAATGATTTATGAGATACTACATTCTGTTTGACTTGGATAATGAGTATGAATACGGTTCTGCCACTATCCCGGAAGTTCTGAAGGTGTTTACTGATACAAGTGACATCGTTCGTTATCTGCTTAACCTCGGTTATGCTAGTAGGGATATCGGTGAGTATGGTAGCGTTATCGAGTTTATCAACCGCAACAGTGATGAGCTTGGTCTGTGGCTGATGGCTGTATAAGAGGGAGCTTAAACTATGAAGCGTTACAGAGTTTGGGGATGGAAAGAAACCGTAGGCTATATCGATGTAGAGGCTGAAAACGAACATGAAGCATGGGAAATAGTAAATTCCACAGCTAGACCTAGTGATTTCACTGACGCGTTTGACGCATACAGCAACGGGGATGTATATATCGATTTAGGCAACGCTTGTAATTGGGATGTATTTGCTGAGAGCATAGGTGTTGAACAGATAGATGAATACGGTAATGAAATCGAATACGACCCTGATTATGCTGATTACGATGAAGACGATTATGATGATGAGGAATGATTCATGAAGCGATATGTTAGAGCAAGTCGCACCTACTTTGATTTATCTAACAGAGAGGGTGCTTTCGGTAATTACCGCAAAGAAAAGAACTTTGAAAAAATACTTCAGGACAATGGTTATACCATCCATGGGTATCATGAATATTATGACCATACCGCCTATAAGGTTGAAAAAGAAGGTATTGTAATGGAAGTGACATTTGCTAAGAACGGTAATCCTAAAGCCACATTCCTGATGATTGATGACTTGTGGGGTATGAAGAAACAGCAAGCGGACAACTTATAATTACTGAAGGGGATTTGAATCATGAAGAAATACATAAAGTCAAGTAGTTGGAAAGACCAACAAGAAGGCGGTTATGGCTCATGCTATAACATCGTTTATAAGCCCGTGACACTCGGTCCCGAAGATGACGAGTGGAAACTTTCGTTTGGTGCATACATTGACGAGGACGGTTTTTGGTTCGAGGAAGATGACGAAGGTGGTACGGGTGCTACATCTATCGGTGCTATCGCATTCCTTGAAAACTTTGATAGTGGTGCCACAATTCGTTTCCCATTTGATATTCAATACATTATCTTGGGTAATCCCGAAAACAAAGATGAATTTTACCTTTATGAACCGGATAGAAGTTTAGATAAGGAAAATGGCATTTGGTACAATATTGATGAAGTTGAGGGTATGCAACAAGACGAAGCCGAGGAATTTATGGAAGAACATCAGGACGAGATTTTCGACGCTATTATCAAGATTGTCAACGGGAATCTGTATCAGTTCGGATATGAACTTTAATAAGGAGTACAGTCTATGAAGAAATACATTAAATCTTACACCAATGCTTATCACGGTGGTAATGAGTGGCAGGATACTCCCTTTACAGTTAAAACCAATGATGAGTTGTTAAGCCTTCGTCAATACGCCCGCAATTTAGGCGAATGGCGTGTAGTTATTACTCCGAAGTATCTTGCTAAAAATGATGAACTTGTTTGGCAGGTTGAATATTTTTCAAGAAGACTGATAGGCAGGAACCCGTCATCGCAAGGCGAAGTAACCGAATCTTTTGAGACTTTCTACGATGCTATGGACTATGTAGATAGTGGTGAGATGTCTGAGATGTACGGCATTACTGCTTCTATCCATGCTTCTGACGATGTTCCGGCAGGCGAATCGGCGATTACATGGAAAAGGCGTGGTCCGAAGTTCCATGATAGTTCTGATAAAAGATGGGTTATCTGTAAGACCCCTATGACAAAGCCCGGGAAGTTTGCATATATGCTTCTTGATTTGAGTACACACGAATATGTCAAGGACAGTACCGGTGACACAGCTTGGTGGTCAAAGTTAGAGGATGCGAAGAAGTGCGCAGAGTATATGAGCGCTAAGGAGGCATAATCGGGAAATGCTCGATGATGAGGTTCAGGCATTATCGTAAATTACTATGAAACTAATGCACACTACTACAACGACATTGAATACCCGCGAGTTCAATCAGTTGTCCGATAAGATAGCTGACGCGTTATATGAAATTAATCCGGATATCCAAGACTTGTATGATATCCATATTAATTACATTGACGATGAATGGGTAATCGACTTTTTACCGGTATCCAATAACCTCCCGGTCATCAAGATAGATACCTATACGGATTCTGATGATAACGGCAGGGAGTTCCTGAGGATAATCCCGGCGAACCTGATTGACATCCCGGATAAGTTGGGGTTCAAGGATGAGGATAGGTCATATGACTTGTGCATGAACTATGTAGCAGTGTTTGAGTTTATTCTAGCGCTATACGACTTTGAGTATCGTTTGAATTGATTCCTTATAATAAGCAAACTAAAAGCCCTCGTAACTGAGGGCTTTTCTTATGCCTTGGACGCTGACATATTACCAACTATTATTGTTGTTATTCTTCGGCTCCGACTTCTTCGACCTACTGCCAAAAAGACATCCGCTTAACAGCGAAAGTCCCAAAGCCTGAAAGATGTTAATCGTCGGCAACTGAAAGATAGCGGGCATGAGCCAATTCCATAACAGCATGACCGGTAAAGCCGTGATTACCGCTATGATTATTACATACCCAATAACAGCACAGATTCCTACAAACATATCATGCATACTACCTACCTCCATTAGGATGCTTATTCAAAAATTCAGTACATTCCGTACAGAGAATACCTATCTTGTGGTCTGACATAATGCTGAAATGTGTCCGGAGCCAACTATGGCTTACGATACGAACTTGGTCATCTGAACAGAACTTGCCACAGCGGTCACAGTGGAAATGGCTTATCATGCTAGCCTCCTGATTATACAGCCTTGTACCGGGCGTAGGCGTTATGTGCCTTCTCCCTAGCCAAACGGTCTTTCAGCTCCTTGATGACTTCCGGCTTAGAATACTCCTTCATGAACTTATCGGTCATGAGAGATGCAAAGTTATCGATGTACTCCCAATTGATTTCACCGAACAGACGCTTAACTCCGTTGACAGTAACACCGGAAATAACGATAGCCGGCTCAGAATTTCTACGGAAATTCAGGCGGATGTACTTGGTGGCTTTGCCTAACTTCTTTTTCAGAGCTACTTTCAGAGTTTCTTCAACGGTATGACCTACGGGTTTATATACCTTCTCGTAGATAAGCTTGTAGGCTTCTTCTCTAGCATACTGAGACGCTGAAGCTACGCTGTTGTAGCCTACAAACTCGAATTTAGCAATACGCTCATTGTATGCGTAAAGCAAATCTGTCTTGACTTTGCCCCTATAGTCAAACGGTTCGGTCTTCTGAGGACGCATCGGCTTCGGGATTTCTTCTACTACTATAATTGCCATAATTCGTACCTCCTTGGCATTGTATTGATTATAGTATGAACAATGACATGTGGTCATTCTGTCCCATCGATAAACTGCATCATTTCTTCAGCAGATATTTCATGATACAGAACATTCTTCGGGTCAGGGATTTCCCATGTAGCTTTTAGTTCCTGAATGTCTATAGAACCTTCCGGATTGATTGAATAGAAGGTACATCTATCCCCGAAGTTGCCATGCCTTGTTACTGTGAAGGTATGTTTCGGAAGATAGGGGAATTTTTCAAACAGCTTACTAAATTTCATTGATTCATAAGCTAGTGAACCGCGTTCCCAAATCTGCACTGACTTGGTTCCCTCATTGTATATAGGAATATACAGACGAGAATATACACGCTGACCTGCTTTGCAAAGCGGGCACCTGTCATCAAGGCACTTTACATTGTATATAGCAGTATGACCCTCATCGTTCTCTTTATATACAGCATGAACTTTGACCGGGATTATCTCATCTATCGACCGGTATAAGAATCGGACTTTAGCTGTCGCTTTATCGGATAACAGTCCGAACATTAATTCTGTGGCTTCGCTCATTGAATTTTTGCTCCTAAATATGATTTTGGTATTGCCTACCTACATATAATAACGATTATGTTTTTATAATTTTTCATATTGTCTTAAACTCCAAAATAAAATAACCTTATATACATACAGAAGTGAAATTTGTCTTTCTCGACCGGTCATCGAGGAAACAACAAATTTTTATTAGGAGGCAATCGAGTTATGGATACTATCACCATTACTTACACACCTGCCAAAGTCTTTGCAAAGGATGTCCCTACACAGCAGATTTTCGGTGTATGGAATCCCGCAACAACCGCTTCTGATAATGTAGCTTTCAAGGATACATATTATCAGACGAATGTTTGGGATGATGGCAAGTTCCCTTATGCTGAAACCCTTGAAGCATTCCTCGCTTCTCAGGTTGCACATCCGGGTCTTGTAGCGGCCCTCAGGGCCGCAGTCAGAGCGCAGAACCATTCTTACGAGTGGGAAGCACCTGACGGTGAAGCACTCTATGTTGAGGAACTTTCCGGCGCACTTGCGGACCAGGGTTTCTCTTTCGTAGTAGGCTCCGGTTCTGCTGAAGGTTAATCGTTAATTAGGCGGTTTCAACTATGACGATGCAAGAAATCGTACAGCAGGTCAGCTTCATGCTCGGCATTCCCTCTAATGAGAATGTTGAGGATTTACAAG